>JAKVCS010000005.1:300000-407902 GCA_022448365.1 Saccharospirillaceae bacterium
CGCCTGAAGGTCTATCAGCAGGTTGCCAGTTGGCTGAATTTTGATTAGCCCGGCAGATTGAACGCAGCAGGAAAGCAACCAGGATGGTTGCTCAAGATACGGAAATCACATAATAGGAGTAACCCATGGAAGAACGAGCAGAAAATAATAAGAAGCTAATCCGGCAGTTTATTGAACTCACCTGGAACCAAAAACGCTTTAATCTGGCTAATTCGTTAGTCGCTCCGGAATTTACTTATCATGCCAGCATGATTGATCATCCGATGACTTTGCAGAATATGGGGGTTGTGGTGCAGACGATTCAGGACGCATTTGATGATTTCACCATAGCGATTGATGAGCTGGTGGCCGAAGGTAATCAGGTGGTGTCACAATCCACCTTCAGCGGCACGCTGGTTAAACCTTTCATGGGATTTGAGCCAACCGATCGCTTGCTGGCACTCAACGCCGTCACTTTCTGGAAAATCCGCCAGGGTGTTATTCAGTCTGGCCATTCGCTTCTTGATACCGCAGATTTGATGCACCAGGCCGCAGGTATCATGGGTAAGAAGCAGAGTCTGGCGGTTATCTGAAGCCGCCATTGCCCCGACTAATGGTTGGCCAGCTCGAGAATCAAATCCCATTGATCTTCGCTAACCGGCTGCACTGATAACCTGCCGCGGTTGAGCAGTACCATATCGACCAGCGCAGGGCAGTTCTTGAGTTCTTTCAGCGTTACGGTTCTGGCAAGTGGCCGGACTGCTTCTACTTCGACGGTAATCCAGCGCGGATTCTTCAGCGACGATTTCGGATCGTAATAATCGGAAGCCGGATCGAGCGCAGTTGGGTCTGTGATTCCCGTTGCCGTGATACGACAAACCCCGACAACTCCAGGATTTTTACAACTTGAGTGGTAGAAAAATGCCAGGTCTCCGGATTTAAATTCATCCCTAAGTAGGTTTCTTGCTTGATAATTGCGCACTCCATCCCATAATGTGCGCTGATTCGGCGCACTTTCAAGATCAGAATAACTATAAGCGTCGGGCTCGGACTTGAGTAACCAGTAATTCATTAGCTTGTTGTGTTGAGAAACGGATTGGTGCGGCTTTTGCTCAGCCTATCATCGTATTGTCATCGCTGCGAATCAGAATACTGGCGCAGAATAATTATTACAGCACTGAGGCAATCATAAGCTTCAGGCTCCGGGCAGTTTTATTTTGGGGAAGTAGATACATGAAGAAACCAGACCTGTTGGTGTTCCTGACCATCATCGTAGCGTTAGGCGCTGCTGTTACCGGCATGACCGCTGAGCATAAACGCCCAGCTCATGTGATCGCTGCAGAGAGCAGTATTCGTTAGCCAATGAACTCAGAAACGGCGGAAGGCAGCTTCAGTTGCAATGGCTGTGAGCGGAATATCCCAGGCTTCGGCGGGCAATTGCGGCAATTGCTGAAATTCGTAGGCGCAGCCTATTAATGCAGGTTTATGCCCAGGCAAGTGCATGAATTCCAGTGTGCGATCGTAATATCCGCCACCCATACCCAAGCGATTGCCATGTTGGTCGAAGGCAACCAGAGGTAAGCAAACGGTGCTCAGGTAGCGTGCATTGGCATGTTGACCAAAGCGGAAATCCGGCTCGCTGATACCGTAACGATTGCGCCTCATGCGGGTGTTTCGGCAATAACGAATAAAACGCAGATGGCCCTTTCTGAGCGGGTGTAATACCGGCAGAAAAATCTGTTTTCCTCGCTGTTCCAGATCTTCACAGACTCGTGCAGGGTCAATTTCACCGTCATTACTCAAGTACAGGGCGACTCGTTTGCCAGCCATAAACTGACTGCTTTTCCGTAATGTTGATAACAGGCCGCGGGCAGCACTCTGGCGGCGACGCAAGGGTAAGTTACGGCGCTTGTTGCGGATCAGTTTACGCAAATCAGATTTGTTCATGGATTGAGACAACAGAAGAAAAGAATGGAGCTCCCCACTGTGCCGCTGTCATAAATAAAGGCCTTGAACCCTGTGGTCCAAGGTGGCAGGCCAGACATCAAATTAGGCTTTCCGTCGAGCGGACATGCACACATTAACGAATGAACCTTCCATAATAAAAAGCATCGGCTCAGGTCTTTATTGACTGGCTAACACCCCAGGGAGCGCGGAAAAGTATAACAAAATTGGCGGGTTGTGGAGGCTGTTTTTGTTGCAGAAATACGGAGATTTTGTAGCTTTTTTGCTTGACCTGAAATGCGATTTCAGGAAGTGCTTCAATGTTGTGGGCCGGTCTGCGAGTTGCGGCCGTCCCTTTTCAGCGGGTGGCTTGAGCGTTCTGATGATGCCGATCAGAGCTCCAGTTGTGAATCTTTATCCAAAGCATCATCAATCATCTGATGAATCTTATCCAGACGATCATTTTGATGGCCTTGCTGCTGCTGCATTTCCAGCAGGTCGTGAGCCAGGTTCAGAGCGGCGATCACCGCAATACGGTCTGTGCCCAGTACCTTGCCAGCGGTTGAACTGGCGTTCTTTATTTCGACCATTTTTTCGTTCAGATAACGCGCGGCATCTTTCAACTGAGCTTCGGCACCATCCGGGCAATTCACCCGATAGTCACGATCAAGGATATTAAGTTCCAGAGTTTTCGCGTTAGCCACTGTTGCGCTCCAGCGTTTGCAGGCGGTTGATCATTTCGTTCACTTTGCGACGGGCAATCTCGTTTTGCTGAGTCAGCTTGGCACGTTCGGATTGCCACGACGCTTCAGCCGCACGCATCGCACGGTTCTGCTCGCGCAATTCATCCTGAACGCGCAGCAGCTTCTCGATTTTTTGTTGCAAATGTTGCAGTTGTAAATCTTGCATCGTCTTAACTATAAACAGCATGACCGGTTGAGCTCACTACTATAAGAGGCTGTTACCGGATGGGTCAATTGCAGTAACGCATCAGCGATCGTTTGCTGCCGCGAATATTTCTCCGCCATCGCTCTGCGCCAATGTTAGAATAAGGCATTTTTATAAGCCCTGTTTGAGTTTCCCGTATGAATATCGACTTTTCCGACATCGCTGACATTTGGCTGGAGTCGCGCTGTTACCAAACCCCTTCGGCATTGCACGGTTGGTTGACTGGATATTTGAGTGCCGGAGCGCGGTTAACGACCGATAAATGGCTGCGTGAAGCTGAAGATTATCTGGAGCTGGATGAAGCGCCCCAGGATAAGTTGAAAGCCGCGCTGGTCGATTTTTATGACCAGGTGTTAAAGGGTCTGAGTGGTGAAGATATGAGCTATCAGCCGTTATTGCCACCCGATGACGAAGCGGATGTGGTTGAACAGGTTGATTGCCTGGCCGAATGGAGTAAAGGCTTCCTCGATGGTATTGGCGCTTCCGGCAAATTGCAGGGCAATAAGCTGGCAGAAGACGTGACGGAGGTGTTGCGTGATTTGGATGCTTTCTCAAATGCCACCATTGAAGATCCGAAAGACCCGGATAATGAGGCGTTGTATCTGGAATTGGCAGAGCACGCCCGAATTTCTGCATTAACGGTGTTTTACGGTATGAACCAGAAACCCGCAGTAGAAACGGAACGCAAAACCCTGCACTGAGGCCCTTATGATCAAACTGGATTCCAGCGAATATGCCCGTCGTCGTCAACAGTTGATGGCGGCCATGAGCCCGAACTCGATTGCCATCGTTCCGACGGCGCCCCTGACCACCCGGAATCGGGATGTTGAGCACCCGTTTCGCCAGGATAGCGACTTTTATTACCTCAGCGGTTTTGCCGAAGAACACGCGGTGTTGGTTTTGGTACCGGGTCGTGAACACGGGGAATACGTGTTGTTTTGCCAGGAAAAAATCAAGGAGCAGGAAATCTGGACGGGTCGCCGTGTTGGTCCGGAAGCCGCTCCCGAGGTTTTGGGTGCTGATGACGCGTTCCCGATCACTGATATCGACGATATTCTGCCAGGCCTGCTTGAGGGCAAAGACCGGATTTACGCCAGCCTGGGTGTGCGCCAGGACTTTGATCATCAGCTGATGCAGTGGGTTAATCACATTAAAACTCAGGTGCGTAATGGCTCCACTCCGCCACGTGAGTTCAGTGCGCTGGATCATTTATTACATGAAATGCGTCTGATTAAAACAGAGGCTGAAATTGCAGTAATGAAAGCAGCAGCCGAAATCAGTGCCGAAGCACATAAGCGGGCCATGCAGATGGTTAAACCCGGCATGATGGAATATCAGCTGGAGGCAGAAATTCTGCGTACGTTCATGGCGGCAGGCAGTCGCTGGCCGGCTTATCCATCCATCGTGGGTACGGGCGACAACGCTTGTATCCTGCACTACACCCAGAACACCGATGAGATCAAAGACGGTGATCTGATTCTGATCGATGCCGGTTGTGAGTTGGATTATTACGCCGCAGATATTACCCGTACCTTCCCGGCAAACGGCACATTCAGCGCCCCACAAAAAGCGTTATACCAGTTGGTGTTGGATGCTCAGATTGCCGCTATTGAACAGGTAAAACCGGGTAATCACTGGAATCAGCCTCATGAAGCTGCGGTCCGTGTGCTGGTGGCTGGTTTACTGGAGCTGGGTCTGCTCGAAGGTGATGCCGATGCAATCATTCAGGAAGAAAAGTATCGCCAGTTTTACATGCATAAAACCGGACACTGGTTGGGTATGGATGTGCACGATGTCGGGGAATACCGTATTGACGGCGAGTGGCGCGAGCTTGAGCCGGGCATGGTATTAACGATTGAGCCGGGTCTGTATGTGAGTCCCGACGATGACACCGTGGATGAGCAATGGCGTGGCATTGGTATCCGCATCGAAGATGATGTGGTGGTGACCAAAGGTGGCTGTCAGGTATTGACTGTTGATGTGCCAAAGGCCATTGATGCCATTGAAGATTTGATGGCCTGATTGATCAGTATTGTCAGTCAACAATGCTGGTGACACGTTCTTGTTTTAACCGCTGGAGTGAACGAGTAAAACAATGAGTACCGAACACAAAGTTGATATCGCGATACTCGGTGCAGGCATGGTCGGCGCCAGTCTGATACATTTGTTGCGTCAGTCGCGCGAGCAAGGTTTAACGATCGGGTTGATTGATCGACAACCACTGATCAGTGAAGACTGGTCCCAGGATATCAGTCAGCGCCCACCCAGCTTTGATGGCCGGGCTACGGCATTATCCTATGGTACGCAGCAGCTGTTCGAGAAACTGAACCTGTGGAAAAACATTCAGCCTGCGGCCTGCGCTATAGAGCACATTCAGGTATCGGATCGGGGTCACTTTGGTCAGGCACACCTGCATGCGGCTGAGCAAAACACCGAAGCCCTGGGCTATGTCATAGAGAACGCTGCTCTCGGCCAGGGGTTGTTAGCCGATGCAGAAGAGCTGGCGAACGTTGAGTTGTTTGCACCTGCCGTGGCGGAAAAGGTACGTATGAATGCCAACGGTGCGGAATTAAGCTTCGCCGATGGGCACACACTGCAAACTCAGTTATTGATCATGGCGGACGGTGGTCGTTCTCTGCTGGCGTCCCAATTGGGTATTCAGCATTCACGAAAAGCCTACGGCACCCACGCATTGGTCACTCAAATTGAATGTGACAGCGATCATCAGCACTGGGCGTATGAACGCTTCAGCAGTGACGGTCCAATTGCGTTTCTGCCACTGCAGAAGCGATGTTTTGCGTTAGTCTGGACCATAAATGACGACGAAATCGATGCCGTTAAATCACTGAACGACGATCAGTTTTTACAGCGTCTGCAACAGCAAATTGGTATGCGTTTGGGTAAGTTTATCCGCGTTGGTGAGCGGGTGAGTTATCCGTTGGCGTTGGTTCAGGGTAAAGAGCAGGTGCGGCGCTCTCTGGTGCTGTTAGGAAATGCTGCACATAGCTTGCACCCGGTGGCAGGCCAGGGGTTTAACCTGGCACTGAGAGATGCCGCGGTATTGGCGGAACATCTGAATCGCGCGTTTGCTAATGGCGAAAATCTCGGCGACCTGAACCTGCTTCAGGCCTACGAACGGCAGCAACAAGCTGACCAGCGCAATACCATTGTTGCCAGCGATGCTCTGCCAAAACTGTTTGGCAGCAAAAATTCGGCGATGACTTTTGTACGCGATGCCGGGTTGTTAAGTCTTGCGGCAGCACCAACGGCGCGCCGCTTATTCGCCCGCCATGCCATGGGACTCGGACACAAGGCAGCAGCTTTATAAGAGATGCTTATGAACGATAAACACTACGACGTTGTAATTGTGGGTGCTGGTCTGGTCGGACAGGCGATTGCTGCAACGATCCTGATGCAGCAGGAGAGGCAGTCCTCACGCAAAACACTGTCAATGGCCGTGATCGATCCGACACACGTTTCAGAGCCGCCATTATCAACCCAGCTGGACGATTACGATCTGCGTGTCAGTGCACTCACCGCGCAGACTCAGCAGTTATTGGCGGATCTCGGTGCCTGGCAGAAAATCCCGGCGGAGGCATTAAGCCCATACACCGAGATGAGGGTGTGGGATGGTGAAGGTACTGGCGCGGTCAATTTTGCTGCAGCGGATCTGCATGTCGATAACCTCGGACATATTGTTGAAAACCGTCAGACGTTATGGGCGCTACAACAAGTATTGAACGATGCCGGTGTCGAATTTATTCATCAGCCGGTGCGTTATCTCGACAATCGTAATGCCAATGGCAACACGCCGGTTGTGTTGGGTAATGGTGACACCGTACAGACGCAATTGGTGATTGGTGCCGATGGCGCACTATCAAAGGTTCGCCAGTGGGTCGGTTTGCCAACCCGCGAATGGGATTATCAGCAGCATGCGATCGTGGCTTCGGTTGAGTGTGAAAAGCCGGTTGCTGCTACCGCTTGGCAACGCTTCCGCCAGCAAGGGCCATTGGCTTTTTTACCATTAGCTAACCATCCGAACTTTGCCTCTATCGTTTGGTCAACCACTCCTGAGGAGGCCGAGGAGCTGCTGGCGCTGGATGATGGGGCGTTCAGTAACGCGTTGGAGCAAGCGTTTGAAGGTCGTTTGGGCAGCATTGTTTCTGTCTCAAAACGATTGGCTTTTCCATTACGTCAGCGCCACGCCAAAGACTATTGGTGTGACGGTGTGGTGTTAGCTGGTGATGCTGCGCACTCGATTCACCCGCTGGCCGGCCAGGGCGTTAACCTTGGTTTTAAAGATGCCGCGGTCTTAGCAGAAGAGTTGGTGCGAGGTTTCAATAAGGGGCTGGATCTGGGGAGTGCGGCAGTGTTAGGTCGCTACCAGCGTCGTCGCCAGACGGATAACCTGGTTACAATGGCGGCAATGCAGGGGTTCAGAGAGTTGTTTGGTGCCGAGGCCCCAATGGTTCGCTTGTTGCGTAACGAAGGGATGCGCTGGTTCGATAAGCTGCTACCGGTGAAGCAACATATCATGCAGCAGGCAATGGGATTAAAAAACTAGCCCTGGCTAGCTGCGTCGCCACGACCGCCTTGCCACACCTCTGTAATGACTCACTGGCAAAGCGGTAGCTCACTTTAGTGTGGCCAGAGCGGGAGTGAGAGTTCTTTTAAACACTCTGCCTTTCACGATGTATTTTTGCCTTATTCTGACTGTGAAATCTGCAAAAATTCGCAGGTTTCTATGAGGATCGGGTCAGCGGTAATTCTGCATGCCAATGCCCATTTCAGAAAAATTCGCTTCCATTTGTTCCAGGTCGTACTCACCTAAGCCCAGGTAGGTCAGAACCTCATCCCCGAATGTTTGCCATTCGTGGTCTTCACGTTGTTTGCCGAGAATGCGGTAATTGCCACAGATATGCTCGGACATTTTGAGAATGCCGAGCAGCGTTTTCAGTTCCGAGTCTTTTTGGTTGGTGCAGTTAAAATAACGACCGACGTTATGATGTTCAGCTACAACGTCACAAAGAATCTTCGGTAGTTTCCATGACTTTGCTGTGTAATAGCCAATGACTGCATGATTGGTATTCAGCAGCTGGTTCTCGATATCAATCACCCGTTGGGCGGGGTCATGGGCGTAGGATTTCTCCATTACCTCCAGATAGTTATCGAAGCGGGCCATCAATAACGGGATTCCACAATTGTGAAATAGCCCAAGCAGGTAGGCTAAATCCGGGTTGGGATAACCCACTTGCTTGGCAATCTGGGTGGCGACCTGAGAGATATCGGTGGCGGTGTCCCAGAAGCGGTTCATATTCACAATGGTTTCATCACTCATCTGGCTTTTAATCGAAACGCCATTGATGATATTGACCACACTGTTCAGACCAATCAGATTAACGGCCTGTTCTACCGAGGTAATACGATTGCTGAGTCCGTAAAACGGCGAATTGACCACTTTTAACACGGTGCCTGCCAGGCCAACGTCCTGGCTGATCAGTTTGGAAATTGAACCCATATCCGGATCTGGCATCAGCTGCTCGATCTGTAGATCCACAAGAATCTGTGGCTGTGGCGGGATGCGGATACCTTGCAGGATTCGTTTGATTTGCTCTTCGCTGAGTTCCTGAGACATATCTGTGAGTGTTTGCTGGCTGTGATGTTTCAAGTTTAGGATAAATTTCAGACTTGGTATGTGGCGCTTTGTTATCTCAAATGTCTTTATGTAATAGGCGATTTTTTACTCAGTAGGGGTATATAATGCGCCGCCGTTTTACTGTGCCCTTGTGCAACCTCTGAGGATCTTATGCTTGCTTCCCTGCGCCTTAAAAATAAAGCCGAACGTCGCCTTAAAGGTGGTCATCTTTGGGTGTATTCCAATGAGGTTGATACCCAGCAAACGCCCCTGAAAGGTCTGCAGCCGGGTCAGGAAGTGGTGATTGAAGCGGCTAACGGCAAAGCTCTGGGTCGTGCGATTGTCAGTCCGGAGCAGCTTATTTGCGCGCGTCTGATCAGTCGCGACAGTAAACAAACATTAGATGGTTCATTGATTGTGCATCGTCTGAAAGTCGCCATGAGCAGCCGCGAATTATGGTACCCACACCATTGTTACCGCTGGGTTTATGGCGATAGTGATGGTCTGCCAGGCCTGGTGATTGATCGCTTTGGCGCGGTAGTTGTGATTCAGATCTCTAATATGGCGATGGAGTTACGTCGCCAGGAGATCGTTGATGCGGTGCTTAAAGTTGCCAAACCGGACACCATCGTACTGAAGAACGACGGCAAGTTGCGCGCAGTGGAAGGTCTGGAAGAATACGTTGAGATTGTTCATGGTGAGCTGGAAGATAACTGTGCGCCATTGATCGAAAACGACACCAGCTTTATGGCACCGGTTATCCATGGCCAAAAAACCGGTTGGTTCTATGATCACCGGGAAAACCGCGCTGTGCTGAATCGTCTGGTGAACGGTAAGCGGGTACTGGATGTGTTCAGCTACGTTGGTGGCTGGGGTGTGCAGGCGGCCAACCATGGTGCCAGTGAAGTACATTGCATTGATGCATCTGGCCAGGCGCTGGACTGGGTTGAGCAGAATGCGGCGCTGAATGGCGTAGAGGAGAAATTACATTGCTGGGAAGGTGACGCGTTTCAGGCAATGAAACAACTGAAAGATGCCGGCGAGAAGTTCGATGTTGTTGTCGTTGATCCTCCGGCATTTATTCCGCGCCGCAAAGACATTAAGGCGGGTGAGCAAGCTTACCGCCGCCTGAATCAGCTGGCGATGCGGTTACTAAATAAAGACGGCTTGCTGGTGGCCGGTTCCTGCTCAATGCATCTGGGTGATGATCGCCTGCCGGATATGTTGCGTATTCTGGGGCGGGAGCTGGATCGTGAGGTAATGATTCAGCACCTGGGTAGCCAGGGGGCCGATCATCCGGTGTTACCAGCGATTGCTGAAACCCGGTACCTGAAAGCCGTCTTTGCCCGCGTTCTGCCTACCCGATAGCAAGCTGAATAAAAACATAAGGCTGGGTGACGAATCAGTGCCTGGCCAGATCCTCGCTGCGTGGTAACCGCAGACTCAAACTGGCGGCCGACTTCTCCAGCAGCGACAGCAGACCAATAAACTGCTGACGTACCTGTTGGTTGACTGCCGCGCTCGCCAGCCCTTGTTCCTGCCACAGCGTCAGAGTCTGTTGCAGTTCGGCAAATTGTTGTTGCCAGTGCAGCTGCAGCTCTGCGTTCAGCAAACTGATGATTGCCGTTGGCTGCTCCGCTGTTCCAAGCATCAGGGTTTTCAGCCCATTGTTGATAGCAATAATGTCATCGATACCGGTATTGCTGAATTCACTGCTGTTGGTTCCGAGGCGACGGTCGAGCAGTTCTTTCGATAGCAGCGACTGGCCGGCCATCATTGCCGCAAGTAACGCCTGATTCGGTTGTGTTTTGTTCAACAGCTCGGTGTAGTAACCATTACTTGGTTGCCAGCGGCGTTGCAGACGATGCAGTTGCTCAAGCAATTGATCAGACAGCAACTGCAGGTACTGGCGACGGCGATTATGATTCTGAATTTTGGGTAGGGTGGGTGCTGTTGTGTCCAGGCTTCTGTCGTCTTGTTGGCCGCTGTTTCCTTCGCTTGGCATGAGCACCGGAGCCGTATTTTCTTTGGCGACAAAGTCGCCGGCCTCACGATCACCATTTGCGCCCCAAAGCATAAACTCCATTGGATGGTATCCAAGGCTTGCGTAACTGGGATCGGAAAAGCCATGTTGAGCCAGCAGGCTTTTTTCATTCAGCTCCAGTGACAGATCATTAACAATACCGCTGAACGGATAGCCGGGCACATGATCAATGTAACCACCTTCGATTGGCCAGCTGTCCAGTAATACCACGGTGGTTTTGTAGTCGATTCCTTTCTGGCGCCATTCAACCGGATCTTTTACCGGCAGATAGGTGTAGACCAAGGTGTTCAGATAAGCGTCGTAAGCCTGGCGCCATGCGCTTTGCACCCGTACTAAATTCGTTGCATCGGGCTGGTGTAAAAACGCTGAAAGGCGCTGGTCGAGCTGCTGCGCTTGCTGTGTGGCGTGAGATAAACTGGTGTAGGCGCTCAAGCCGAGAAATGAGTGAAAACTACTGGCGTCAACCGTCTGCTCAGCACTGTCGCGGGTGGCTTTGACGGCGGTGTTGGATGACACCGAGGTGTTGCTCTTCTCGCAGCCAGAAATAACGATGGCTGCCAGAAGCAAAGCTGTACGAGTGTTGCGGCTGAGCGCGGCCATGCTGACGTTCTCCGTTACAGACACAGGCTGATGATGGGCCAGTTCTGTTCTGTTGCGCGTTGTTTCAGGGTGTCATCCGGGTCAACTGCTACCGGGTGATCGACTTTCTCTAACAGCGGTAGATCATTATGGGAGTCGCTGTAGAAGTAGCTGCCATCAAGATCGAGCTGTTGATCAGCCAGCCAGTCCAGCAGACGGGTAACTTTGCCCTGCTGGAAGCTAGGAATACCTACTATGCCACCAGTATAAGCGTCGTCAATAAACTCGGGCTGTGGCGCGATGATATGGTCAATACCAAGAATGCCGGCGATGGGTTCAGTAACAAAACCATTGGTGGCGGTGATGATCAACAGCGTATCACCGGCTTCTTTGTGTTTGCTGATCAGGTCACGGCTCTTCTGGCTGATCAGTGGTTTGATGCGTTCCTGCAGAAAACGTTCACGCTCCGCCAGCATCAACGCCAGCGGATGCTCTGTCAGCGGCTTCAGAGCAAATGCCAGGTATTCCTGAATATCCAGAGTGCCCGCTTTGTATTGTTCATAAAAGTGGTCATTGCGGCGCTGATGTTCTGCCGGGTCGACCAGATTGCGGTCTACCAGATATTGCCCCCAGGCGTGGTCGCTATCACCAGAGAGAAGCGTGTGGTCGAGATCAAAAATTGCTAATGCCAAAAGAGTCAGCCTCTTTACGAAACAAGATAAAAATAAATCGCTATTCTAAGGGCAAGACTGGATTCTTTCCTTATAATTATGGGTTTCTAACCGATATATGTTTACAACTTCCTGGTTCTAAAGAGTCTGTCGGCGCGAGTGGGCGGAAATCTCGCCTTTTACGCTCTAATACGGTGATTTACTTGACCTTTGCTTGGAAATCAGCAAGTTTTGGAAGCATATTAAACAGATACGGACGGCATTGTGATTGATGAACAGGGTTACCGCCCCAATGTCGGCATCATACTTTGTAACAACAAAGGTCAGGTGTTATGGGCGCGGAGAATTGGTCAAGATGCCTGGCAATTTCCCCAGGGGGGAATAAAAAAGGGTGAATCCCCGGAAAAGGCCTTGTATCGGGAACTGACTGAAGAAGTGGGTCTGACAAAAAAAGACGTGCAGATTATCGGCACTACCCGGGGCTGGCTAAGATACCGATTACCACGGCGTATGATTCGCCATGACAGTCACCCGGTGTGCGTCGGCCAAAAACAAAAATGGTATTTGCTGAAGTTGATCAGCGACGACTCCGCTATCAACGTTCGCGCCAGTGATAAGCCTGAGTTTGATGGCTGGAGCTGGGTCAGTTACTGGTTTCCACTGGGTAAAGTGGTGGCCTTCAAACGCGATGTTTACCGCCGTGCGATGACGGAGCTGGCTCCGCGCATTGCCAAATTGCAGCGCCATAACGGATAGCCTAATTACAGGTACAGGAAATTATGCTCGATATTCTCAGACGCATCGTTCAGGAGGTCAGTTCAGCGAATGATCTGACGGATGCCCTGAAGGTCGTTGTGGCTCGCATTCGTGAAGCCATGGAGACAGAGGTGTGTTCTGTTTACCTGTACGATCCCGACATCAAACAATACGTATTAATGGCCACCGAGGGTTTGAAGCAAGCAGCGGTTGGCCGCGTAACCTTAAGTTCCTCTCAGGGGCTGGTTGGCTTGGTTGGTGCCCGGGAAGAGCCGCTGAATATTGATGATGCGCCATCGCATCCCAAATTCCATTTTGTTTCTGAAACCGGTGAAGATCCGTTCCTGTCGTTTCTCGGTGTGCCCATTATTCATCACAAACGGCTGATGGGCGTGATGGTTGTGCAGCAGCGCGCGAGCCGCCAGTTTGATGAGAGCGAAGAAGCGTTTCTGGTAACCATGTCTGCCCAGCTGGCGGGTGTTATTGCTCATGCCGAGGCCACCGGCAATATTCTCGATTTACCCACCGAGAAATCCTCAAAGAAGAAAAAGAGTGCCCGCTTTAATGGCGCGCCGGGTGCACCGGGCGTTGGACTGGGCACTGCATTCGTCATTACGCCGGCCGCTGATCTGGCGTCGGTCACCGATAAAGAACCCAAAAGCATCGATCTTGAGCTGGAGCGGTTTGATAAGGCGCTCGAAGCCGCACGTAACGAAATCAAAAAGCTGGGAGGTCAGCTGAAAGGTGAGCTGCGGCCGGAAGAGATGGCGTTGTTTGACGTTTATCTCAATATGCTCGACGACAACGCGCTGGGGGCAGAAGTTAAAAATCGCATCCGTAATGGCAATTGGGCGCAGGGTGCATTGCGTGAAGTGGTAATGGAGTATGTTGGCCATTTTCAGTTGATGGAAGATGTTTACCTCCGTGAGCGGGCAACCGACATTCGTGATCTGGGTACACGGATTCTGGCCCATCTGCAGGGCAATGAAACCAGCACCAGTGAGGGCGATTTTCCAGATGACACCATTCTTGTCAGCGAGGAACTGACGCCTTCGATGTTGGGTGAAGTGCCATCCGATAAGTTACGTGGACTGGTATCAGTTAAGGGTTCCTCCAACTCCCACGTCGCCATTCTTGCGCGGGCCATGGGTATTCCAACTGTAATGGGGGTGGTCGATGTACCTTACGCACAGTTGCACGGCCTGGAACTGATTGTTGATGGTTATCGCGGATTACTGCTGTCGTCACCCAATCAAGAACTGCGTGAAGAATATCAGGCGATTTACCGTGACGAACAATTGTTGCAGCAGGATCTTGAAGGGCTGAAAGACCAACCGGCTGAAACTCTGGATGGTCATCGTATTCCGCTGTGGGTTAATACAGGCTTGATTACGGATGCGCTGCGCAGCCTCGATCGCGGCGCGGAAGGCGTGGGGCTCTACCGAACCGAAATTCCGTTTATGATGAAGGATCGTTTTCCAAGTGAAAGCGAACAACAGAAAACCTATCGACAGCAATTGGAGACGTTTGCGCCAGCGCCTGTCACCATGCGTACACTGGATATCGGTGGTGATAAGGCTTTGACTTACTTCCCGATTAATGAAGCTAATCCTTTCCTGGGTTGGCGAGGCATCCGGGTTACGCTCGATCACCCTGAAATCTTCCTGGTGCAGGTACGGGCCATGCTAAAAGCCAGCGAAGGCCTGAATAATCTGCGCATAATGTTGCCGATGATCAGCCACACCAGTGAAGTGGATGAAGCACTGCACCTGATCTATCGCGCCCATGCCGAAGTACAGGAAGAAGGTTTTCAGGTAGAGATGCCGGAAGTTGGTGTGATGATCGAAGTCCCCGGAGCGGTCTATCAGATTAAAGAGCTTGCTCAGCGTGTCGATTTCCTGTCGGTCGGCAGTAATGATTTGACTCAGTACCTGTTGGCGGTTGATCGTAATAATCCGCGCGTTGCCGATCTCTATCAGACGTTTCACCCTGCTGTATTAACTGCGTTAAAGAACATTGCGGAAGGCGCCCGTGATCAGAATACGCCGGTCAGTGTTTGTGGTGAGCTTGCCGGCAACCCGCTCGGAGCTGTGTTGCTGATGGCAATGGGTTATGACATGTTATCGATGAATTCGACGAATTTACTGAAGGTTAAGTCGGTCATGCGTGGTGTTAGTCTGAAATGGGCCAGACAGCTGTTGGATGAAGTGATGCAGATGGACAGCGCGCCGATTATTGTCGCAACGATTCAATTATCACTGGAAAAGGCTGGTTTTGGTCGGATCATCGGCCCACAGGGTGCAAAAAATTAATTAACTGCCATTTCCACTAATGCCACTTTTACAACCGCTTCTTCGAAGCGGCTTCGGTTGAACATTGTCGGAAAATTCAGTCTTACAAGACGGTTTTCGCTCTAGAAAGAGCCACGTAAATGGCTCTGAACTATCCCTGCCAGTGACGACGGCGTCCGGTATCAATATGAATAAAACCACTCTTCGGGTAATAACCCACACCTCCTGAACGCATCGCGACTGCGGCTTTGTGCAGATGACGGTGCGACACACCAGGAATACGAATATCAATCGCTTTACCCTGCATATGCATACTGCCTTCAGCAACACCCCCAGAGTGGCGGCGCAGGTCAGCATTGGTTTTCGGAGCACGATAGGCGGAAACCACATACAGCGGTTCTTTGGAGCCAAACATAGTTTGCAGATGATAGAGCTTTTCATACAGGCGGCGTTGCATGGCCATCGCTTGATTGGCCCGGTGGTCGCGCATCAGCAGATCAATTTGTTGTACTTCGTCATCAACAAACTGGCCATCTGCCCAGAAGGTTGCCTGCAACGATTCGCCTGTGTGGATGTTGTACAGCCTGAGCGTACGTTCCGCGGCAATTTTCTGGTCGTGTTTAAATTGTTCTGCAAAGCTGAGCTGGCTGGTACCGACCAGGGCAGCAGCACTACTGGCTCCGGCGATTTGTTTCAGAAACTGACGACGCGCTGGCATCGGACTTCCCCGTTACATCAATTAACATTGCGATATTGCGGCAGTATGCCTAATACAGGGGGTCAGCTGTCGCTTATCTTGGGCGTGTTCTGGGAAAAAGTCTTCAATGTCATTAATGACATGAAAACTTGTGTAACCCGCTGTCGCAAACGGCCTTCTGTTGATTGGTTTGTAAATATTGATTCAGAGGCTGACTGCCGGATTGGTGGGCGCAAGACCAGCAATCAGATCACGCTTATACACATCGTCGCGCATGTGTAGCCGGCCGTCTTCATCGACCCAGCTGGTCCAGTACATCAGATAGACGGGGACTTTCTCATGTAAACGGATGCGCGTCGTGCGGTTCTGATCAATGGCATTATCGATATTCGAACGGTGCCAGCCTTGTTGGCCGCGCAACAACTTTTCTGCCAGTAAGCGCGGTTTTTCAACCCGTACACAGCCAGAACTTAATGCCCGCTTATCCAGGCTGAACAGCTGCGGCTGTGATGTGTCGTGCAGATAAATATCTTTATCATTGGGAAACAGGAACTTAATGGTGCCCAACGCATTATCCTTGCCGGCTTTCTGAATCAGGCGATAAGGGAAATAGCGTGCATTGAGTTTTTTCCAATTGATGGTTTTTGGATCGATAAACTGATCAACACCATTCACCTGTTGAATCACCTGATACCCTTTCTGGTGCAGGTAGTCGGGATTGCGTTTGAGTTTTGGCAATAAGCTGGTTACCGCAATACGGCGTGGAACCGACCAGGTTGGCGCCAATTCCAGGGTGCTGATCTGTTGCACCATCACCGGAGTACGGCGTTGCAGATTACCAATAATTACCTTCATATCGATTTCAGCGGAATCGCCATCCATTAGCTGCAGCCTGTAGTCCGCCATGTTTACCATCACATGGCGTTGAGCCAGATCGCGTGGCAGGTGGCGCCAGCGTTTCATATTCAGTGCGATCTTTTGCGCAACCTGATAAGGCGGTACGTTGAGCTGTTGCAGTGTTGCCTTGTCCAGAGCACCGGTCGCATCCAGATTATGACGCTGTTGGAAGTTTTTCAGCGCGTCGCTTAACGACTGATCCAGCAGAAATTCCGCACGATGCAGATCGTACTGCGCATTTGCTGCCGGCGATAAGGTGCGTTCAGTCGCATCCTTGAATAACCACGACAAGGCACCTTTTGGCAGATCACCGTACTGGCTGAGCATCCAGCGCATGTGTGGCACCAAGCGATGGCGGTCGCCTTGTTGCAGTGTCAGATTCTCATGCAGTGGATACCAGCGTCCGCTGTTAGCGATCTCACGGTAGCGATTCAATTCGTTGCGCAGGCGCAGGTAGCCGGGATGAGACGGCGTCAGGTTATCCACCAGATTATCCAGGTCATTATTGGCGATGGCCTGATTCAGCAAATCGACAATTTGTTCCTCACTGATCTGACTTGCCAGCGTATTCCCCTGGCTGAGTGCCACTTTACGGATCGGATGGTCACCTTCACCGGTATCGGGTAGCAACTCCGAGTTCAGTGCCTGTTTGGCGTAGGTGACAAAGGCATCTGTCAACAGCACTTCGACTGCGGTGGCTTGCTTGGGAATATTGGACAGACGACTGGTTTCGCGTTCCAGTGTTGCCAGTTCGTAGCCATAATGACGCCAGTCATCGGCAGCAGTCTCGCGCAGTACCTGCAGCAACTCCTGACCAGCCTGAGTCAGCTCGTAACTGTCCATCCAAACGGGCTGGTAGTCGCGACGCAGATAGAAAGGTTCGATGGAACGAACGTGCTTCAGGCGCACGTCTCCCGCCACACGTCGTGCGGATTCAATTAACCAGTGCTCCATATATTTTTGCGCCACCTTGGGTGGCATATATGGCTTGGTATTGATGCTCGCCGCCAAAGCCGCAAACAGAAGCACCATGCAGGCAATGGCGATCCAGCCAGTGGCACCGATTGCTCGATTGGTTTTTGACGTTGGGGTTAAGGTATCCATGCGACAAAGTATGGACGGCGATTTGCCGAAATGTGACACGAATCGCGCTACTGTTTACAAATATTTGTAAGCGTGTGCAACAAAACAGGGGTGTCAGATAAAAGTTTCTATATAGCTCAATGAGTTAGCGAGGGACTTTGTAACTCGTTGAATTACGACGAATTTTCGTCAAATACGAATTTGGTGCCGGAATTCATGGCAATTTTTGCCCTGTTCATCCCAGCTGATTTCCTCCAGCAGAATTTGTCGCTCAGAAATGCTGATTGCACTGAAACAGCGCGTGCCATAGCTTGGTGTGTGAATAAACTGACTTGAGAGCATCTTTTCCCAGATAAAGGGCACGCCCGTGGTTGGTAACTGCGCATCGTCAAAAGGTTCGCGCCGACTGAGCAGGCTACCGGGTATCTCACTCGTTGCATCATGATTGCTCAGCCATTGTTGCAGCTGTTGCTTCGCCAGCAGGGTTTTAGGCCAGGGCGTATCGAGATGGGCATTGCTCAAACCATAATGACCACCATTGAGTATTTCAGCCTGAAAGTGTGGATGATTGTGGCCGTACCACAGCTGCTGGCCGTCGAAACACAACAAGTTAAACAAGCCGTATTCAGCAGCTTTGTCAGCGAGCGCCATCATGTATGACTCGGCGGAATCGTCAGACGTCAGAAAGTCGAGTACCAGATGACCGCGGGATCGCGGGTTTTGTGGCCCCTCTCCGGGCGCGCGAATATTCGTGAGTGCAGCGAAGCGGCGGTTTTGGGTTACGCCCAGCCAGGTACCGCCTTGTTCAAGGTCCTGACCAGCAAATAGGCCTGGGTGCTCTGGCCACTCCGCCATGGGCGCGGCGGGGCGTTTAAAAAATTCATCGCGATTGGCGGCAACAATTAACTGTTGTTGCTGCGGTTGCCAGGCAAAACTGATCAGGCACATCAGCGGCTTTCTTGCAGACTTTTATCGACGGCTTTTTTGATCGCCCAGTCGAACACAAACGGACCAAATGGCAGGATCGCGGCCAGTACCCCGGCAGGCATACCCCAAAGCGGGAATTTCACCCGATGTGCCGTAAACAGCAATACCATGAGCTGATCCGGCAAACCGCACGGCTTCGTTAACGCCCATCATATATTTCAACGGCATAGCCACGCCCAATAACAGCAGGAACGACATACCTTCGAGGAAGCCGATCTGGGTCAGGGTACTGAGGGGATGATTGGACTTAAGCATAAACAGACATGACAGCGGTAACGGGATTCTTCAGGATTCTGCACGATTTGTGTTACAGCGCCAAGTATTTGCAGCCTGGGCGGCATCTGAGCGAGCTGTACGTCAGACAGTGCCGCGTTTGTTGGCAGCGCAGACAGATAATAGCTCGAGTGTGGTGCGGTTTGCTCCAGTCTTGCGACCGGAGCCATACCCATATTACTGCTCGATCAGATAATTAAAATACTGATCGCGCAGGGTACGCTTCTGCAACTTGCCGGTGGCGGTATGGGGCAGTTCTGCGACAAAAATAACATCGTCCGGTAGCCACCACTTAGCTACCCTAGTTTCCAGGTACTGGTGAACATCCTCTTTGGTTAAGTCGGTATGTTCGTGTTTTACGATGAACAGCAGTGGCCGTTCATCCCACTTCGGATGTTTAACACCAATCACACAAGCTTCGCTGACATCAGGGTGACCAACCGCGGCGTTTTCCAGATCGATGGAAGAAATCCATTCACCTCCCGATTTGACCACGTCTTTGGCGCGATCAACAATTTGTAGATAACTGTTGCTATCGATCACGGCAATATCACCGGTATCGAACCACTGGTTGCCATTGTTGTCGGTAAAGAAAGACTCTGGTTTTTCGTTTTTAAAATAGGCGTTTAATACCCAAGGGCCGCGCACTCGCAAATAGCCACGGCTCTCACCATCGTGAGCAACCGTATTATCCTCGTCATCAAAAATTTCCAGCTCGATACCAAACATGGGTTTGCCAGCGGTGGTTTGTAAACGATAACGTTCGTCATCCGTCATCGACTGCATGGCTTTGGTCGGCGACCCCAGGGTTGCCAGAGGCGATGTTTCTGTCATGCCCCATATCGGTAATAAATAGACGCCGTATTCTTTATCCAGAGTCTCGACCAGAGAGCGCGGCGAGGCCGAACCTCCCACGCCGACGGTTTTTACTGAATCCATGCGCAGGTTATTTCGTTTCAGGTAATCGATTAACCCCAGCCAGACGGTTGGTACACCCAGCATTAAATCGATGTCGGCCAGTTCTATTAATTCATGCAGGCTTTTACCGTCCATGCCTTCACCCGGTAATACCAGAGTGGCACCGGACATCGGAGCGATATACGGCATGCCCCAGGCGCAAACGTGGTACATCGGCACAACCGGCATCACCACAGTATCGGAGCTGATATTTAATGCATCTGGATTGCGGCTGGCGTACGCATGCAGCAGGGTTGATCCATGGGAATATAAAACGCCTTTGGGATTACCTGTAGTGCCTGAGGTATAACATAAACAGGCGGCGGTATCCTGAGCCAGTTGTGGCCAGCTGAATTCCGTCAGCTGTGTTGTTACATCGGAGGAATTAATCAGAGTTTCATAGCAGCTGACGTTCGGTAATGATGTTTGCGGCATCTTGTCTTCGTCGATCAGCAGAACAAACCCTTTAACAGACGTCAGTTTGTCGGCGATCGGTTCCAGCAGCTGAGCAAAACAAGCATCGAGGAAGACATAGCAGTCTTGCGCATGATTGATAATGTACTCGATTTGTTCTGTGTAGAGTCGCGGGTTGACTGTATGACAGATCGCACCGATACCGGAGATGCCGTAATAACATTCGAAGTGGCGGTAAGTATTCCAGGCCAGTGTTGCGACCCGGTCGCCCGGTTGAATCCCCAGTTGTTGCAGTGCAATAGCCAACTGCTTTGAGCGCTGTAGCGCATCGCGATAATTATAACGATGGATACCACCTTCTAATCGGCGGCTGATAATTTCGCGCGTGCCATGATGGGCTGCTGCGTATTCCAGTAAATCGGAGATAATCAGCGGTTGAGTCATCATATTGCCAGCAGGCACCGTCGCAACACTCGGGGCAGACATAAGCAAAGTCCTTTGCAAAGAAAAGTTTAATTGCAGAATAAAAGGCAATAATAGTCGCGGCAACCTACTTTGCTGCTGTCAGCGGGCAATTGCTGTTTTTGGCATAAAAAATCCCGCATAAACCTTATTTATGCGGGATTTACCGGGAGCGGTGAGTCTTTATTAGCGCTCAATCGCCAGTGACACCCCCATACCCCCACCAATGCACAGAGTCGCCAGCCCTTTATTCGCATCCTGACGAATCATTTCGTGCAGCAGTGTGACCAGAATACGGCAGCCTGATGCACCGATCGGGTGACCTAAAGCAATCGCACCACCGTTTACGTTTACTTTGCTGGCATCCCATTCCAGCCCTTTGTTGACCGACAGAGCCTGTACAGCAAAGGCTTCGTTGGCTTCTACCAGGTCCAGATCTGCGATGCTCCATCCCGCCTTTTGCAGACATTTTTTGGTCGCCGGAATAGGGCCTGTACCCATAATTTCCGGATTAACGCCAGCGTTTGCGTAAGCTTTAATGGTCGCCAGGATTGGCAGCCCCAGTTCTTCTGCTTTGGCACGAGACGCCAGTAATACCGCGGCAGCACCATCGTTCAGCGAAGACGCATTACCCGCCGTCACGGAGCCATCTTTTTTGAATGCCGCACGCATGCCAGCCAGCTTTTCTTCCGTGATTCCGGCGCGTGGGTTTTCATCGGTATCGAAGACGATATCGTCGCCACGACGTTGTGGAATTACAACCGGGGTAATCTCGTCCTTGAATTTACCGGCTTCGATGGCTGCCAGTGCTTTGGCCTGGGAGGCCGCAGCAAATGCGTCTTGCTCTGGTCGGTCAATCTGATATTTGTCAGCGATATTCTCGGCTGTAATGCCCATGTGGTAATCGTTGAAGGCATCCCAAAGGCCGTCTGAAATCATGGTGTCCACCATGTTCCAGTGTCCCATGCGTTGACCGTTGCGTGAGCCTGGCAGAGCGTGAGCGGCATTCGACATGGATTCCTGACCACCGGCAATGATGATTTCAGCATCACCGCATTTTATTGCTTGTGCTGCCAGATGCAGCGCCTTCAGGCCGGAACCGCATACTTTGTTAATGGTCATCGCCGGAGTAGTATCTGGCAGACCGCCTTTGATCGCAGCCTGACGGGCAGGGTTCTGACCACACGCGGCGGTCAGTACTTGCCCCATCAGTACTTCATCAACCTGCTCTGGAGCGATCTCGGTTTTTTCCAGCAGCGATTTAATAACCACAGCACCCAGATCGCTACCGGAAATACTGGCCAAAGAACCACCGAAGGTACCAATGGCCGTGCGGGTTGCGGCAACAATAACTACGTCGTTTGACATTACGTCAGTCATGCTTCACTCCAAATGAGATAATTAAGGGACACTGTTACCCATAGCACAGGGTTTATTACAAAAATAATCAGCGATCCTGAAAACTCAGGAATGATACTGGTATTTCGTCAGAAGTAGTATGGATTGTCAGCTTAGGCCATTACCACTTCTGACACATTGAGCGCGCCTTATGGCATCCGGAAATGGATTGGACAAAAGCCAACTAAAAAAGAACCGGGCTCTTTTAACCGTCATAACAACTGAAAAGATGCCCGGAAAGCAGAGTGCTTTTAGGGAAGATGCTAACCGGCAGTCTCATTCCGGCCTGCCGTAAACGTGTGATCAGAAACTGTAGACGAAGGCGATGCCCAGTTCACGATCGGTATTTTCGTTCTCGTCCGGTACTTCCTC
Source organism: Saccharospirillaceae bacterium (assembly GCA_022448365.1). Taxonomy (NCBI): domain Bacteria; kingdom Pseudomonadati; phylum Pseudomonadota; class Gammaproteobacteria; order Oceanospirillales; family Saccharospirillaceae; species Saccharospirillaceae bacterium. The sequence goes on from JAKVCS010000005.1 coordinate 322,388, forward strand.
TACGTATTTAAATTTGTAGGTGATTTTGGTCGCCAGGGCGCCAATGATTTTGCTCTTTAACCCGGTTTCAGATTTGTACGTGGAGTTGTCTTCGCCAATATCGGCGGTGAATTCTTCAATGAAAGATACCCCCTCGCTGATTTCCCAATCGAAGTTAGCGGCCAAGTGCAGGATGGAATCTTCGTTGACATCACCGCTTTCTTTTAATTTATCACGGCGATAACCCGGTGCAGCCTCAAGCGACAGATTCATCTTTTCTTCTTTGATGACGCGGTAACCATAACCGACTGAGAATACGCTTTGGTAGTCGAAACCACTGAAGCGATCGCGTTCCTGAGTGGCATCAATTGCCAGGTAGGAATGCTCACTAAAGTTACGATCGAGTTTGATCGCAGCATTGTATTTCTCTTTCGAGGTTACGTTTTCCTCTTCGCTGGTCAGTGCGGACAGTTTAAGAAACTTATCCCAGTTTTTGCCGATGTGCTTCAGCTCAAAAGCGCCATTGGTACTGCGGGTATCGGTGTTACCGGAGGTATCGATAAAACCCAGCTCCGCAGAGCCACCCCATGGAGACTGAGGAGTCTCTTCAGCCGCGAACGCAGTGCCAGCGGCCACTAATAACGTAGAAATCAGAATTTTTTTGCGCATAACAGGCCCTTATTGAATGGGTCACGTACAGAATGATAGTTGCAGGTTAACGACCGTATGGTGAACGAACAACCGGCCATTAGGTTGATTAAACAAGGTTTTACAATAATTCCGGAATAATCCTGGCCTTATGGCAACGCATTGTTCGATATCTGGCATAAAACTGCCGCCTGCAGTGAATCCAACTGGTGTAGAGTAACAACTCTGAAATTAATTTATGTGATGAGTTTGATTTGTGAGAGACGCTATTCTCAGCGCACCCGTTGATAACGTGTTGTACCAGCTGACCAAACCGATGGTGATTGGCATTCTGGCGGTATTTTTTTTCCAGCTGGTGGATACCTATTTTATTTCGTTGCTGGGTACTGCTGCTCTGGCCGCTGTCGGGTTTGCCATGCCGATTACCCTGTTGGTTATGAATTTGTCGATCGGGCTTGGTATTGCTGCCTCTGCCATTATTGCCAAGGCCTTTGGTGCCGGAGAGGAGCTGGTAGCAAAACGAGCAGCAATGGCCGCCCTTATGTTGAGTGTGGTGCTGGGCCTACTCATCAGTATTGTCGGGCTTGTGGTCAACGATTATTTGTTCCTGTCATTAGGTGCCTCAGAAGATCTGTTGCCGGAAATCTGGAACTTTATGTTGTGGTGGTGGCCGGGTTCTGTGGTGATGTTAGTGATGATGGTACAGAACAGCTCGATGCGGGCCATTGGAAATACCAGGCTACCGTCACAAATGATGCTGGTGGCGGCGATGCTTAATGCGGCACTGGATCCGCTGCTGATTTTCGGTTTCGGTCCCATTCCGGCGATGGGGGTGGGTGGTGCTGCGCTGGCAAGCACGCTGTGCTGGTTGATCGTATTGACGGTGATTATGACTAAGCAGCGGCGCTCGGGTTTTCTGAGCCGTCATGGTATGACCTGGGAACACACGATAGCACTGTGGCAACGAATGCTGTCGCTCGGTATTCCGGCCATGGTGACCAATATGATGGTACCTGTTGCTGGCGCCATCTTGTTGGTTATGGTCGCCCCACTGGGTGAAGAAGCCGTGGCTGGTTTTGGTGTGGGTATGCGTTTAGAGCCGTTTGCATTAGTTGTAATACTGGCGCTGACGTCGACACTTCCAACGTTTGTTGCCCAGAATCATGGCGCGCACCAGGACGAACGGATTTTTCAGGCATTATTTACCAGTTTTAAATTTCTACTGATTTTGCAGGGGGCAATTGTTGCGATCTTCTGGCTGACAGGCCATTGGTTGGCGCTGTTGTTTTCCGACGACCCGGCAGTGCAACAAACCATTATTGAATTTGTTCGTTGGCTACCGATTGGCTATTTCGGTATGGGGGTGGTTTTGTGTGTCAACTCTGCTCTGAACTCATTACAAAAAACCAGTTACTCGATGATTCTTAATGCTGCCCGTTTGTTCGTGTTTTACGTACCCGGCGCATTTTTGGGTTCGTATCTGATGGGGTACAGCGGCTTATTATTCGGGGCAGCATTGGGTAATCTGATTATCGGTCTGCTGGTCTGGCGCTGGGTGAAAAGAGTGGCCGATGGTGGTGATATCAATCTTGGTATTTCTCGCTTCTCTTTTAAAGACATTCAGCGCTGATATCTTGCTGCTGTTGATGCGGTCACTCAAAGATTTTACGCCGGCATCTAATGCTTCTGATGACAAATAAAGTGGCATAACGCATCATCACCAAAATTCGCACCTGAAAATCAGTACAGCTAAAAAGGAAACAACTGTGATTACTCTGTATCAGTTTGAGATGTCACCATTTTGCGACAAGGTCCGCCGGGTATTGAAATACAAGGGACTGAGCTATGAGACAAAGAATGTCAGCTTACAGCAGGTACAGTTTGGTTTTCTGAAGAAGCTGACTCCGATCGGTAAGTTACCGGTTTTAACGCTGAATGGAAGGAATATTTCAGACTCCTCAACCATCATTACTGAGCTGGAAAATCAGTACCCGGAAAAACCAGTATTACCGACGGATAAGCGACAAGCAGCTTTGGTTCACTTCTTTGAAGAGTGGGCAGACGAAGGGCTGTATTTCAACGAGGTGTATTTACGTTTTGTATTGCCTTCCAATGCCCCGGAATATGCGGCATTAGCCGCCAAAGAAGATAACGCTTTATTTGCTGCTATCGGAAAAATGGTAGCGCCAGGCATGATCGCGAAACAGGCTAAGGCTCAAGGCATTGGTCGCAAGCCTCTGTCAGACGTACTCACCGACTTAAAGAAACACTTTGGCCATTTGTCCGATTGGCTGGAAGAACAGGACTATCTGGTGGGTGATTCATTGACGTTAGCCGATATCTCAGTGGCCAGCCAACTGGCTTGCATTGTTGCGACACCGGAGGGAGGTGTTGTCGCAGCTGATTATCCTCGGGTATCTCAGTGGCTTCAAAGGGTGGAGCAGTTAACTGTCTGATTTAAAACACATGGACCCGGATATCATTTGAAATGGTTGTAGGTGTCAGACTGAAGTTCTTTTTGGTTGAACGGGAAAAATGGGCAGCATCCGCAAAGCCTGCCTGTAAACTGGCTTCGGTAAAGGGTACTCCCTGTAAGGTTAATAACAGGGCTTTGCGCATTTTTTCGAGTAACACGTAGTTTTTGATGGATACATCCAGCGAGTCTTTAAACACATGCGACAGGCGATCCGGGGAAATATTCAGCTCATCAGCATAGTCTGTGATCGGACTGACATCGGGTAACTCTTTGCGAATGCGCTGCGCTACGTACAACGCGCGACTATCAATTTTATGGCTAACGCTGCGATAGCCTGCGATTGATGTGAGCAGCTGAGCACAACCTTTGATAAAAGCACTGCTGTCTGCCTGACCTGACCGTGCTGCTGAAATCCAGCTGAGCTGAGCCAGCTCGGCATTGAATTCGATTTCGCGAATACTTTGATCGTTAATAAAACGATTGAGCGAGTGATATTCCATCGACAGCGGAAAATACTGCAGCGTAATAAAATCACAGTCACTGCTGATGATCACAGGTTGTGAACGTTTCACCACCGCATACTGAACGCGACAACGCTTGCCATTATCCTCTTCAATCTCAATTGAACCGCAGTCGAGTGCAATAAAAACGGTAATTCGCGCTTTAGTTTCGTTGCGATAACAGCCCGGAGAGAAAATACCAAAATAGAAGTCTTCCCAAACATAGACCTGGCTTGGGTAACTGGTCATGTTCTTCTCTCCAAGCTGCTGTTACATCATCATTCGAGCCTATTTTGTCGGATCAAACAAGCGATTTTTGATGGCGGCAAAGCAAATCGGATTGGCATATACGTGATGGCTCAGTCCCGGGTCGCTGCCCGGAGGTACGGTAACCAGGTCAGCAACATCAATCACGGGTACGGTGACGCCGACGGTCTGAAAATACTCGGCAGCCATTGAGGTATTATTAAACGGTACTGTGCCATCGGCACTGCTCGCACATAACATCATCGGCGCCTGAGGGATAAAATCGGTCAGTACCTCGTTACTGCGCAGCGCAATTCGTAATGGATGATGGGTATTTGAAAGGAAGTCATTCATATAATCCGGTTGCAAATACTGCTCTGCACTGGCAGGAAATAAGCCACCAAGAATCAGTGGAAAGACCTCGCTATCACCGGGAAACTTCTCCGCTACCGTGTCTGTGAATTGCGGCAGAAACACGTCCGCTATTTCATTGTAAATATCGCCATATATACGTTGGTAAGATTGCACCGTATAAGACAATAAAACGCCGGAAGCGATATTGCTGATTTCCGGATTCACACCTTCTAAAAAGGTATTTTCCAGCTTGTAAGGCCCCGCCATTGGCGCACTGGCCACCAGATTAAATTCTTCGTTATGGTTGGCTTCAATCGCCCGCTGAGTGGCCATTACCGTGTGGCCACCCTGTGAATAGCCTGCCAGCATCACCTTACCGGATAATTGCTCTGACTGCTCCAGTTCAGCCATGACTGTGCGCGCTGCCCGTAAGGCATCGATCATTGATTGGGCTTCGGTATCGCGGTGCAGATACGGATGATAGTTGTAGTCTGAAGTACCCAGGCCAATATAATCCGGGCTAACCACCACATACCCATGGGCGGCAAATAACGCCTGGTCAACAATGGCTTTTGCTGGGTCAGCTTCGCTGTAGGTGGTTAACGTACGGGTACCGTGTGCCTTAGCCAGCAGCGGATAAGGCCCTTCACAGCCAGGGCCCGCAGGCACAGACAATGCGCCTGACAAGATTACTGGTTCTCCGTTTACGCCTGTGCTGCTGTACTCAATCTGAAAAAGATCAACATCGCAGGCGGCTTGTCCTGTCAATGCGATCAGCCCCTGATCCGTCATCGCGCTATCGATGGCCTGTTGCGTCACGCTGGTGACGAGGGTGCTGCTGACCCGCTGTGGCTGAGGCTGTTCGTTGCCGGCTGAGTTATGGCTGTCATCACTGCCACAGGCTGAAAGCATCACTGTACCCGTAATGATACAAATGCATGCGATGGTTGATTCAAAGTTAAACTTCATACCCTGATTCCTGTTTTTATTTTGGGATTGGGCAGGGTAGCGAAGTGGCTGTCGGAGTTCTTGAACGCAGCTGCTATGGAGTCGAATCGGCGTTCTGCACGTTTAGCGAAGAATAAGAAGTGAATGAGCATTCATTTCTTTGTTGAACCTAAGCAGGAATAGTGATTCACTGACTTGGTCTTAAGCTGATCCGATCAACCCTGTGGCCTATCGCGAAACTGAACATACCAAGGCTAAAAAGGCCCATACCCGCCAGCGGTTGCTGAAAGCGGCCCGTGCTCAGGTGGCAGAGGGCGGCTTTGCAGCGGCGACAGCAGCGGCTGTGGCGCAACGCTCTGAAGTCGCGGCAGGCAGCATCTATCGTCATTTCCCGAATAAAGCGGAATTAGTGGCGGAGGTATTCCGTTACGCGACCGAACATGAAGTCGGGATGGTGTATCGGGCGACCCAAACAGATCGCAGCTGTGCTGAGCGTTTGCAGGCAGGAGTAACTGTATTTGCTTTGCGGGCGTTACAAGGCCCGAAGTTGGCGTATGCATTACTCGCTGAGCCAGTTGATCCGCGCGTCGAAGAAGAACGCTTAAAGTATCGTCTGGCTTACGCCGCAATTTTCGAAGATTTGATTCGTGAAGGCATGGCTGCTGGAGAGTTCGCTGAACAGGATCCTGAACTCACGGCGGCGGCTGTGGTTGGAATGTTATCCGAAGCATTAATAGGACCGGTATTTTTACAGCGTGATCAAGCGCTAAAAAATAGCAACGATCAGCACGATCATGGGTTATTGATTAACCAGCTTAATACGTTATGTCTGAGAGTTGTTGGCTGTCAGAAAAAATAAATACACTCTTTAATGAAACGATAAAAACCCGTGAGGAAACCGTTATGCGCCAAAAGCTTGAATCGGAGCTGGAATTTGATGCAGAAAAACACAAAGCGGCAGCGGAAACTCATCCGGTGTTTAATCAGCCCACCGCATTGGAAAACTATAATGCTTATACCAGCGATGTTGCGCTGCAATATTGGACTAAGGCATACGCTGGCGCATGGGCTGAAGAGCGTTTACAGCAATACGGAGCATTAGCCGGTGGCGAATTAATTGAGGCCGGTTTTCTCGCCAACGAAAACAAACCAACCTTTCAGTCACATGACCGTTTTGGCAATCGCATCGACTTAGCCAAGTTTCATCCGGCGTACCATGAGTTAATGAACTGTGCAATTGAAGCGGGTTTGCATTCGTTACCCTGGGTAGAAAAAGACTCAGAAGGCCATCGTCAAAAAGGTGCGCACGTTGCCCGGGCAGCCATGGAATACATGCATAATCAGGCGGATTCTGGATCGGGTTGTCCATTAACGATGACTTTTGCTGCGGTGCCAGCATTGCAGTATTCGCCTGAGGTGGCGAAACAATGGATTCCAAAAATTGTCGCTAAAAAGTACGACGGCCGTAATATCCCTTTTTACGAAAAAGCCGGTGTCACCATCGGTATGGCTATGACTGAAAAACAGGGAGGCTCAGACGTGGGTGCCAATACTACCCGCGCCTATCCGTTAACGGATGAGCTGGGTAATGGACAAGAGTATGAGCTGGTTGGTCATAAATGGTTTTGCTCTGCACCGATGTGTGATGCCTTTTTAATTCTGGCCTACACCGAAAAAGGTCTGTCGTGTTTTCTGATGCCACGCTGGCGCCCGGATGGCAGCAAAAATGCAATGTACATTCAGCGCCTGAAAAATAAGCTGGGTAATATTTCTAACGCGTCATCGGAAATTGAATTGCGAGGCGCGTATGCCTGGATGATCGGCGACGAAGGTCGCGGTGTTCGGACGATTATTGAAATGGTGTCGATGACCCGCTTCGATTGTATGGTTGGATCGGCTGCACTGATGCGCGGTGCCTTAGCACAGGCGATCCACCACACGTCTGGCCGAAGTGCGTTCGGCAATAATCTGCATCAGCAGCCATTAATGCAAAACGTCTTAGCAGACATGGCACTGGAATCCGAGGCGGCACTGGCAATGACCATGCGTGTCGGACATGCGTTGGATAATCTTGATGATGAACATGAAAATTTGTTCGCCCGCCTAGCCACAGCCGTTGGTAAATACTGGATCTGTAAGCGTGCACCACACTTCACGTATGAGGCAATGGAGTGCATCGGTGGTGTGGGGTATGTTGAGGACAATGTTTTGCCTCGTCATTACCGCGAAGCTCCGGTGAATGCCATCTGGGAAGGTTCAGGTAACGTACAGTGTCTTGATGTACTGCGAGCCATGGCAAAAGAACCTGCAGTGGTTGACGTTTTTATGAATGAACTAAAACGTGCTGCGGGTCACTACCCCGCTTACGACCAATACCTGGTTGCACTGCAGGCCGAGTTCGTTGATACGAGTACGCTGGAATACCGCTCAAGATCGGTGGTTGATAAGCTGGCCATTGCGTTGCAGGCATCGGTACTGATTCAGAAAGGTGAAAGAGACATTGCCGCTGCTTATGTCGGCTCGCGTATCATCCATAACGGTACGGTTAACCTGGGTACTCTGGGGACGGATGTTAACTGTGCTGCTATCATGAAGCGTGCTCAGCCACAGCTGTAGCCGTCTTCCTTTGGTGCTTTGCTAAAAAACGATGTCGTATACCACCGGGTATGCGACAGCAGTGTCATTGTTATCCTCTCTTTCTGGTTGCCAGACCTGCGTTATGGCAACTCGGCTGTAATTAAGGCAACATCAGGCGGCTATCTGTAGTCAGAAAGGAATGGGCATGGCGGCTTGTATTGCACGGAGTATTAAAAACCTGTTACGACTGGCTGCATTCAGTCTGATTTTACATGGTATTTTTCCGGCGGTTACGGTTCAGGCAGAAGCGCTGCTGGCGAATTTGACGCAGGCTGAGCGTGACTGGCTACTACAACACCCTGTGATTCCTCTCGGCGTCGATGGACGTTGGCCACCGGTTGATTTTCTGAATGAGGAGGGCGAAGTCTCCGGTATTCTTAAAGACCACCTGGATTATCTGCAACAGGTACTGGGTGTACAGTTTGAAGCGCAACGCTTCAGTAGTTTTGGCGAAATGGCCAAAGCAGCGCAACAAGGGTTAATTCCACTTGCTGCCACGATGGTCGAGACACCGGCCCGACAACAACACTTGTGGTTTACCCAACCTTATTTTGCAGCGATGAAGGTGCTGGTCAGTAATCGTACCGGTGAATACTTTGATAGCTTCGCTTCCTTGGAAGATAAAACGCTTGCTATTGAAGAGGGGTTTTATTTGGTTGATATCATTAAAAAAAACTACCCCGGTATTGAGACTCGTGTGTTTCCCTCGACGGAAAAAGCGTTAATTGCATTATCTACGGGTAGGGTTGACGCTTATATCGGTAATCAGGCCGTTGTGCGTTGGGTAATGAATAATCTGCAGTTAACGAATCTGGTGGTTTCAGGGGAAACCGGAATGCCATTGGCATTACAGCGATTTTCAGTTTTTAAAGATCCGGAATGGCAACCGCTGGTTGGTATCATTGATAAAGCACTGCTATCAATCTCTGAAAAGAAAAAACAAACGATCCTGTCGAATTGGATGGCATTGCGTAAACTGCCGGCGAATAACACACTATTTACGCTCACAGAGTTCGAAAAAACCTACCTGAAGCCGTTCTCTTCGTTGACCATGGGTAGCGATGCCAATTGGCCGCCGTTCGATTTTGTCGACGGTGACGGTAAACCCAGAGGGTTGTCTGTAGAGTATAACGAACTGGTTAGCCGCCTGATTAATAAACCATTTGAACCTGTGTATCACACGTCGTGGCAGCAAACCTTAAAAGCATTTGAGCGTGGTGAGCTGGATTTAATTTCAGGCGTAACTCCGACAATAGAACGACGTGAATATATGGCGTTTACTAAACCTTATATGGTGCATCCATATATGATTCTGGTACACAGCGATACTCGTTTTGTGAACAGTTTTTCTGACCTCAATGGCAAACGTGTTGGTGTTGGTGCCAGCTATGCCATTGAAGATATTCTCAAACGTGATCAGCCTGATATTGATCTGGTGTCTTTTATTAGCAGCGAAGAGGCACTCATTGCTCTGAGCGCAAAAGAGATTGATGCCTATGTAGGATTATTAGGCACTTCATCCTGGATACTGGAAACCGTTGGCATTCGTAATGTGAAGGTCGCGGCACCCACTAATTATCAATACAAGCAATCCATTGGTGTGCGAAAAGATAAACCTGAGCTGGTCGACATTCTTAATAAAGCCATTGATCATATTCCAGACTATAAACGTCAGGAAATTAAAAATAACTGGTTTAAAGTTGAATTCGAGCATCAGGTAAACCGGGCTCAGATAGTCGAAGCAGTAGTTATTACTCTGGCTGTGATTATCCCCATCATGATTGTGATTCTGATTTGGAATCGCACATTAAATCAGGCGCGGGAACGCCTTCAGGAAAGCCAGAAACATTTGGCAGAGGCAAAAGATGCTGCAGAACAAGCCAGTCAATTTAAAAGTCAGTTTTTAGCGAATATGTCGCATGAAATTCGCACGCCGATGAATGCCATTGTGGGTATGAATCATTTGCTACTGCGTTCTGGTTTGAACGATCGACAACAGCAATACGCCGATAAGATCAAACAATCGGCAACGGCATTATTAGGAGTGATCAACGATATTCTCGATTTTTCTAAAGTGGAAGCAGGGCGGCTCGATATTGAACACGTACCGTTTAATCTTCATCGTGTATTCACCGAATTATCGGACATGCTGGCATTAAAAGCGGCAGAGAAAGGCATCGAAGTATTGTTGGATGTTGAGCCAGGCATCGCTGTGAATCTGGTCGGTGATCCGCTTCGTCTTGGTCAGGTATTGATTAATCTAACGCAGAATGCGATTAAATTTACCGATCAGGGAGAAGTCGTTGTCACCGTGCGCGAGCTATCCCGTAAGGATGATCAGAGCGAATTGGAATTTACCGTTCGCGATACGGGGATGGGTATTGCTGCAGATAATATGCAGCGTTTATTCGAACCTTTTACTCAGGTTGATGGCAGTAGCACCCGAAAATATGGTGGTACCGGTTTGGGTCTGAATATATCTCGTCAGCTGGTTAATCTGATGGGCGGTCAGTTAAATGCCAGTAGTGTCCCTGGCGAGGGCAGTTGCTTCAGCTTCTGTCTGAATATTACCACTCAGGACGACAGTAACCAAAATCAGTTCGTACCCGACTCGCAGCTGAAGGGTTTAAAAGTTCTGGTGATTGATGATAACCCAAGCGCGCGCCAGTTATTTCGGGAAATGCTCGAGTCCTTCTCTTTTCAGGTTGATACCCTGGCCGGCGGAGAGGAAGCTGTATTCCTGTTACAACAACAGGAACTCTATGACGATCCATATGGCCTGGTGATAGCCGATTGGCAAATGCCAGGCATGAATGGTATCGACACTTTGCGGGGTATTCGCCAGGCATCGTTGTTGCACAAACCAGCGACGATACTGATCACGGCCTATGGTCGTGAAGATGTGTTGGCCAGCGCTGAGAATCATCAGCTGGATGCATTATTAATAAAGCCAGTTAATGCGTCGACTTTATTCGATACGGTTATGCGTATCTTTAATAAACGTATCCCAATTAATAATCGTCCGCACGATACGAGCAATGTGTGGCTGCAAGGTAATGTGTTGTTGGTCGAAGACCATGAAATTAACCAGGCTGTTGCTCAGGAGTTTTTGCACTCGGTCGGCATTATTGCAGACACCGCCAGTAATGGCGTTGAAGCGATTGAAGCTCTTAAGGATAAAGACTACGACCTGGTATTGATGGATTTACAGATGCCGGTGATGGACGGTTTACATGCCACTGCTATCATTCGTCAGAATGCGCGTCATCAAGAGCTGCCGATTGTGGCTATGACGGCGCATGCAATGGAGGGAGACCGCGAGCGTTGTTTGGCCACAGGTATGAACGATCACATTAGCAAACCGATCGATCCAGACCTGTTTGTCACGATGTTGCAGCAATGGTTGGAGCCTGCGCCACGGCAGCAACATCAAACCCTGGCAACCCAGCAACTGCAGGATCGCCTTGAACATGTTGGTGGTATTGATCTGGAATGGGGGATCGAACGTGTGGGCGGTAACCGCCCGTTGTACTTTAATTTACTGACAAGCTTCTATCACAAGCATTGCAACGACTATCATGCAATTAAGCACGCCTTAATTGAGCAGGACTTCGATAGGGCATTGCGACTGACGCACACACTGCGTGGTGTTGCCGGTAATATCGGCGCTCGTCTGTTCGAGAAAGATGCAGCTGAGCTGGAGTCCTTATTGCGCTATTCGCGACAACCAGGCCAGCAGGTGCTAGCCGGGATTTTATGGCAACGATTCTGCGAAAGCTTCCGGTTGGTATTTGCTAATCTGGGCCGCAGTGAGTTGATAAAACAACAGGGTAATAGAACCAGCGGTCAACCTGACAGCCGTGCATCTCTGGCGCAACAAGTAAAGCCGGATGATGCGCAGCAGACACTGAAAAAACTGGAAGCGTTATTACAGGCGGGTGATGCCAGTGCACAACAAGAGGTAGCTGCAGTGCAGACGCTGTTGTCACAGGAATTAGCGATTAAGTTGGGGGAGTTGGTTGACGAGTTTGAATTTGAACAAGCCCGCCAGCTGGTTACCAATGTTCTGAAACAACAGGAGTGAGGAATGGAGAAGGAACGTATTTTAATCGTCGATGATGAAGCCTTTTACATAAAAGTTCTGGTGGAACTCCTCAGTCCTGACTATCACATCACGTTGGCAAAAAGTGGCGAGCAGGCACTGAAGCTGATGGAAGCAGAGCCTTTGCCCGACCTGATATTACTGGATGTTCTGATGCCGGGTCTGAGTGGCTATGAAGTGTGTCAGGCGATTAAAGATGACGCACGTACACAGGATATTCCGGTTATTTTCCTTACGGTTAAAAGCGAAGTGGAGGACGAGATAAACGGGTTCGAAAGTGGTGCCTGTGATTACATTGCCAAACCATTTTCACCGCCGATTGTAACCGCCCGAGTGGCCACGCACCTGGCGCTACAGCGCTCGCGTAACGAGTTAAAAGAGTATGCTGAGCATCTTGAGCAACGTGTTCGGGAGCGCACTCAAGAGATTTCCCGAACCCAGGATGTTGCCATTTTCTGTATGACATCCCTTGCTGAAACGCGTGATATTGAAACCGGTATGCATATTCGTCGTACTCAGCATTATGTCCGTGCGTTAGCCGAGCACCTGAGTAGCCATGAGCGTTTTAATACGCTGCTAAACGATGACTTTATTGAATTATTGTTTAAGTCCGCACCACTGCACGATATTGGTAAAGTGGGTGTGCCTGATGGGATTTTATTAAAGCCTGGAAAACTCGATGCCAATGAGTGGCAGGAAATGAAACGCCACACGGAGTATGGCAGAGCGGCGATTGATAATGCTGAAAAAGAATACGGCTCGTCGCCATTTCTCCGTGTCGCCAAAGAAATTGCCAGTTACCACCATGAACGTTGGGATGGCAGTGGGTATCCAGAGGGCCTAAAAGAGGAACAAATTCCACTCGCTGCGCGACTGATGGCGGTTGCAGATTGTTTTGATGCGCTGATTTCTAAGCGGGTTTATAAATCTGCATTCAGCTTTAAGCAAGCCGGGCAGATCATTCGGGATGGTCGTGGCAGCCATTTTGATCCAGATGTTGTGGATGCCTTCATAGCGCTGGAGTCGGTATTTATCGACATTGCAGAGCGCTTCGCAGATGAGGAGATAACGGCTCCCGGTATGTGACGGGAGCCGTCGGTGGTGATTATTCGCTGGCAGCAACAGGCTCTTGTTCGTTAGCCGAAGGCTCTGCGTCCTGAATTAATTCTTCGTCGGTTTGGCTATTATCAGCCGCAGCATTCTGACAATCCCAGCCCCAGCCTTGTTGCTTTGCAACAAATGCCTGGGCTTTTTCTTCACAATAGCCTTCCGCATTCTGAGCGTTCCACAGCGTTTGTGTGCCGGTTGATTTGGTATATTGCACCTCACATGGCACGCTGCTTTCACCGTTGTAGACCACTTCAATGACACGGGTTTCGGCATCGTGTGTACAAACAGTTTTGCTGTTTTCAATTGCCATAGTGGCGGAGGTCAACAGAGTCAGTGAGATTAAGGCGAGTGATTTTTTCATGACGATTTCCTTTCTTGTGTGAATAATTAACAGCGTTAATAGAAAGGATTTTGCTCCAATGGTCAATCTCAGGTTGAGGGTATCTTTTGAATGGACAGATGCTGGTCGGTTTGTGGCAGTCTGGAGCAGACAGGTCGGACTAACAGGCATAAAAAAACCACCTTGCGGTGGTTTTTTTATGCCATTGGTGTCGGGCTTACTTGCCGCCACGCATGGAATCAAAGAACTCATCATTGGTTTTGGTCTGGCGCAGTTTATCGAGCATAAACTCGATTGCCTGCACATCTTCCATTTCGCTCATCAGCTTACGCAGAATCCACAACCGTTGCAGATCGGCTTCGCGGAACATCATGTCTTCACGACGGGTGCCTGAACGACGGATATTGATTGCCGGGTAGATACGTTTTTCAGCAATCTTACGATCCAGGTGTAACTCCTGGTTACCGGTACCTTTAAATTCTTCGAAGATCACCTCGTCCATTTTTGAACCGGTATCGACCAGCGCAGTTGCAATGATGGTCAATGAACCACCTTCTTCAACATTTCGCGCTGCACCAAAGAAACGCTTTGGCTTTTCCAGTGCGTTGGCATCAACACCACCGGTTAATACTTTACCCGAGCTCGGTACAACGGTGTTGTATGCACGTGCCAAACGGGTGATGGAATCCAGCAGAATGACGACGTCGCGTTTGTGTTCAACCAGACGCTTAGCTTTTTCGATCACCATCTCAGCAACCTGAACATGACGCGCTGGCGGCTCGTCGAAGGTCGATGCCACAACCTCGCCACGAACGGAGCGACGCATTTCAGTAACTTCCTCCGGACGCTCGTCGATCAACAATACGATCAGTTCTGCTTCAGGGTTGTTGCGGGTAATCGCTTGTGCTGTGGTTTGCAGCAGCATCGTTTTACCGGCTTTTGGCGGCGCGACAATCAGACCACGCTGACCTTTACCGATCGGAGCAATCAGATCGAGTACACGAGAGGACAAATCCTCCGTAGAGCCGTTACCGACTTCCAGTACCAGGCGCTCATCCGGGAACAACGGCGTCAGGTTTTCAAATAAGATTTTTGATTTTGCATTTTCTGGTTTGTCGTCGTTAATTTTCGCGACTTTCAGCATTGCAAAATAACGTTCGCCATCTTTTGGTGGGCGAATTTTACCTTCAATCTTGTCACCTTTACGCAGGTTGAAGCGACGAATCTGGCTCGGAGATACATAAATATCGTCCGGACCTGCCAGGTAGGAACTGCTGGCACTGCGCAGGAAACCGAAACCATCCTGAAGGATCTCAAGCACACCCTCTCCGTAAATGTCTTCACCACCTTTGGCGTGGTTTTTTAAGATCGCAAAGATGATGTCCTGCTTACGTGTACGGCTCACGTGTTCCAGGTTCATTTCTTTAGCGATGGCTAACAGCTCAGGTACAGATTTGAGTTTAAGATCGGAAAGATTCATACAGGTAGGTTTGTGATATTAGACAATTAAAAGATTTAAATAGAAGAGGCGCCAGGACGGCGTTGGATGATTCAAGACTATAGACAGGAATTTTTGGGGTGTCTACAGCGAAAACGCATAAAAAGTGTAGTTTCCGGTTTTTTATGCCTTTCTCGCCCGAAAACGGCAAGGTTAAGCCGTCTTCGTGCAGGAAACACTCTTATAAAGACTGTTCAATAAAAGCAGTCAGCTCAGACTTGCTCATGGCACCGATTTTGGTGGCTTCAGCATTGCCATTTTTGAACAGGATCAGAGTTGGGATAGAGCGGATACCAAATTTAGGCGCAGTCGCTTCGTTCTGATCGATGTTCAGCTTGGCGATTTTCAGCTTGCCCTGGTATTCCTCAGCGATCTCTTCCAATACCGGAGCGATCATTTTACAAGGACCACACCATTCAGCCCAAAAATCCACCAGTACAGGTACGTCAGAACCCAGTACGTCAGCGTCAAATGAATCGTCAGATACGGTCAGGATATGGTCACTCATGTGTTTCCCCTTAGTTTCCAGATTGGAATGTTAGTTGTGCTACTCAGCAGAATGCGCCTATTGTACGCCCGGATTGTATGGAATCAATTCGAGATTCCCGCTCAGGCGTGTATTCTTCTGAATAGAGGTAATTCCTCTATATAGTGTCAGCATAAAGAATTTCAAGAGCGCCTTATGACAGAAACCACCACTGTTACACACAACGACCCGTCTCAGCACTCGGAAGACCTGATTGCAGCTATCGATTTAGGTTCCAACAGCTTTCATATGGTGGTCGCTCAGGAACTGCAGGATGAGATCCGAACCATCGAAAAGCGCGGTCAGAAGGTGCAGCTGGCAGCGGGTCTTGATGCTCAAGGCTATTTATCGGAAGAAGCGCAACAACGCGGTTTACTGTGTTTACGTGAATTCGCCCAACGTATTCAGGGTATGAACGCGGAAAGGATCAGTGTGCTGGCGACCAATGCGCTGCGGGCGGCGCGTAATCGTGAGGAGTTTATTGAACGTGCCGAGGCCATTCTTGGTTACCCGATCGAAGTCATTGCCGGACGAGAAGAAGCCCGCCTGATTTACCTCGGGGTGTCGCACACCTTGGCAGACGACCAGGGTAAGCGCCTGGTGGTTGATATTGGTGGCGGATCAACCGAGTTTATAATCGGTGCCAAATTTGAACCCAAGGAACTGGAAAGTCTGCACATGGGATGTGTGTCTTACACCAACCGTTATTTCCCTGACGGCAAAATCAATAATGCAAATTTTAAAGAGGCTGTGACTGCGGCAAAGCAAGAACTGCAGAATATTGCTGGCGCATACAAAAAGTTGGGATGGAAAACTGTTGTCGGGTCGTCTGGCACAATCCGTGCTGCGGAGCAGGCTATGTTGGAAAATGGCTGGAGTTCAGAGCATCTGACTTTCGCGGGTCTGACAAAACTGCAGCAGCGTATGATGGAATTTGCGCATATCGATGAGGTGGCATTGCCGGGAGTGAAACCTGAGCGTGCTCAGGTATTAGTCGGTGGCTTAGCCATTCTGACGGCGATTTTTGAAACCTTCGACGTCGATCAGATGATGTACTCGGATGGTGCACTACGAGAAGGCGCATTGTGGGATCTGGTGGGACGCTCAAGTCACGAAAATGTCCGTGCTCGCGTGGTGCAATCGCTTGCCGAGCGTTTTTATGTGGATACTACCCAGGCTGATCGGGTAAAAGCGATGGCATTGGCTCTGTTTAAACAAGCAAAGAAAGACTGGGGCCTGTCCGGGCGCTGGAAAGACTGGTTGGGATGGGCATCCGACGTACATGAGATCGGCCTGAGTATCGCTCATGCCGGCTTCCACAAGCATGGTGCCTATTTATTGCAATATTCCGATTTGCTGGGGTTCACCCGCCAGGGACAAGCGGCTCTGGCACTGCTGGTTCGCAGTCACCGGCGTAAATTTCCGCAAGCCGAATTCGACGTGATTTCAACCAGCCGTCGCGACACTATCAAAAAGCTGGCCGTGCTATTACGCCTGGCGGTCGTACTGCATCACAGTCGGGGCGCGCACGCTGTGCCTGTGCCGGAGCTGATGGTAAAAGATTCGTTAATTATGCTGCGGTTGCCGCAAGATTGGCTGGAAACACATCCATTGACGGCACGTGATCTGGCTACGGAAGCAGAGTACCTTGCCGCGGTTGGTTGGGAGTTGCGATTCTCCTGATTCATGACAGACATGGCAACAGAGAGTTAATTGTCTAATCGGTCAGCTTTTGCTGGCATCTCTTTTGCTAAACTCCTCAATAACTTCAGAACTATTGGGCGGTTGCAGTGCATCAAACCAGAAAAATGCGAGAAATCTTGGCACGAACGCCAATTATAACGGGAGCCCCGTTCATCATTGTGCAGGAAAATTCCAACTTGCATCATTTTGGTGCCATCTGTGAATAATACTGCGCCTCGACGAGCAACATCGTTGGCGGATGCTGGCGCAGATTGCGAACACCCAGGGTTGGATGGTCAGCGTTGGCTGGCACGTTTCAGTGCCGAATTTTCCGCACAGCAGGGTACGACCCGACTTGGGAAAACCGAACACTTCGGACCTCTGAGGGTGCAGCGACCGTTTTTCCCGGAAGGCCCGGAATGTCTGCACTTCTATTTATTGCATCCACCGGGTGGTCTGGTGGGGGGCGATCAGCTATCAATTGACCTGTCATTAAACGATGGTGCGCACGTGTTAATGACGACACCGTCAGCCGGTAAAATTTACAATAACATCAGTGGCATTCCTCAGGGTCAGCATGTCTCCATTAAGGTTGCTGCTGGCAGTGTTCTCGAATATTTACCCCAGGAAAATATCGTTTTTAACGGTGCTGACGGTCAGCTCACTACCACCATCGACATCGCCGGGGATGGCTTGTTTGTGGGTTGGGAAATTACCTGCCTCGGCCGCTTCGAAAGTGCGCAATTTTTTGAACAGGGCCAGCTGACGCAAAGCCTGATATTGCGTCGTGATGGACAGCCTCTTTTTTCTGATCGATTGCAGCTGTCTGCTCCCTCTGCACTGCAATCCAGTCGAGTGGGTTTTCAGAATCATCACGTGTTTGGCACGTTTGTGATCAATCGCACAGTGATGACGGATACCAATGAACTCGGTGAGAAAATTGTCGCCTGGCAAGAAAACGTTAATAACCGTCACCAACCGTTAGCCGTCGCCGTAACACAAAAGCCTGATGTATTTATCGCCCGGGTTTTGGGTAATAAAGCAGAGCAGGTACGTCACTGTTTAGAGCAGTTATGGGCACAACTACGCAGTGACATGGTTGGACGAGTACCGTGTGCGCCGAGAATCTGGCGAACCTGAACGAATTTTTTATATTTAAACATCAGACAGGAGAATAAACGTGGAACTGTCTCCCAGAGAAAAAGATAAATTGTTGTTATTTGTGGCCGCTGAACTGGCACAAAAACGCAAAGACCGTGGTGTGAAATTAAATTATCCGGAAAGTATCGCATTGATCAGCGCTTTTATTATGGAAGGGGCGCGTGATGGTCGTACGGTTGCTGATTTGATGAATGCCGGGCGACAGGTATTGAGTCGAGAAGACGTGATGGAAGGTATCGCCGAGATGCTGCCAGAAGTTCAGGTTGAGGCGACATTCCCTGATGGTACGAAACTGGTCACTGTTCATAATCCAATTGCCTGAGAGCTGGCTGCATCGTTTGGATTGCGCTAACGCTCTCCCTATGAAATGGAGGAAAAAGAAAAATGATTCCAGGTGAAATTATTTGCGCCGACGGCGATATCGAAATTAATGTCGGTCGTAAAACGGTTGAAGTTGAAGTGGCTAATACGGGTGATCGTCCGATTCAGGTCGGCAGTCATTATCATTTTTACGAAACCAATTCAGCGTTACGGTTTGACCGTGAAGCCACAAGAGGTTTTCGGTTAAATATTGCCGCAGGCACAGCAGTTCGCTTTGAGCCGGGCCAGGTCCGTACCGTCGAGCTGGTTGAATATGCCGGCAAAAAAGCAGTCTACGGATTCCGTGGCGATGTTATGGGCAAAATATAGAAAGGTATAAGGGGAATTCAAGATGGCTAAAATTGATCGTCGCGCTTATGCCGATATGTACGGCCCAACAGTGGGTGACAAAGTCCGTTTGGGCGATACTGAGTTATTTATTTCGCCGGAGAAAGATTACACCGTTTACGGCGATGAAGTGAAATTTGGTGGCGGAAAAGTGATTCGTGATGGCATGGGCCAAAGTCAGGCACTCAGCGTCGATGTGCCGGATACTGTTATCACTAACGCATTAATTCTCGATTATTGGGGCGTGGTAAAAGCCGATATCGCAATAAAAGCCGGGCGCATTACTGCCATTGGTAAAGCCGGTAACCCGGATACCCAGGAAGGTGTCACTATTGAAGTGGGTGCCGGGACCGAAGTGATTGCAGGCGAAGGCCAGATTGTGACACCGGGTGGTATCGATGCGCACATTCATTTTATTTGCCCGCAGCAAGTAGAAGAAGCACTGATGAGTGGTGTTACCACCATGTTGGGTGGCGGCACAGGGCCGGCAACCGGTACGAACGCAACTACCTGCACACCAGGCCCATGGCATATCGGTAAGATGCTGCAAGCGGTTGAAGACTTACCTATGAATATTGGTTTTTTAGGTAAAGGGAATGCCAGTTTGCCCGGCCCTTTAAATGAACAAATTGAAGCCGGTGCGATCGGTTTAAAACTGCACGAAGATTGGGGAACCACACCGGCATCGATCGACAACTGTTTATCCGTTGCCGAAGAATACGATGTGCAGGTGGCGATCCATACCGACACGTTAAACGAATCCGGCTTTGTTGAAGACACGCTGGCAGCATTTAAAGATCGCGTGATTCACACGTACCACACCGAAGGAGCCGGCGGTGGTCACGCACCGGACATTATTAAAGCCTGCGGTTCGGATAATGTGCTGCCGTCTTCCACTAATCCGACTCGCCCATACACAGTGAACACTGTTGACGAACATCTGGATATGTTGATGGTCTGTCACCACTTAGATCCGAATATTCCTGAAGATGTAGCATTTGCCGACTCCCGTATTCGTCGCGAAACCATTGCCGCTGAGGATATTCTGCATGACCTGGGTGCGTTCAGCATGATCTCTTCAGATTCTCAGGCCATGGGCCGTGTCGGTGAAGTGATTACCCGTACCTGGCAAACTGCGCACAAAATGAAAGTACAGCGTGGCCCCCTGCCTGAAGACTCCGCAGATAACGATAACTTCCGTTGTCAGCGCTATATCGCTAAATACGCGATTAATCCGGCCATCACCATGGGTGTTGCTCACGAAGTTGGTTCGATTGAAGTCGGTAAATTAGCGGATCTAGTTTTATGGAAACCTGCTTTTTTCGGAACGAAACCGTCGCTGATCGTAAAAGGCGGCATGATTGCCGGTGCTCCGATGGGCGATCCGAATGCCTCGATTCCAACACCGCAACCGGTTCACTATCGTCCAATGTTTGGTGCGATGGGGAAAGCGGTACACGAAACCAGCATCAGTTTTGTTTCTAAAGCATCGTTAGAAAAAGGCACGCTCGAATATCTGGGCCTGAAAAAACAATTAAGTGGTGTGCGTGATACCCGCTCAATTCGTAAGGCTGATATGAAACTCAATGACTACCAGCCGGTGCTGGAGGTAGACCCTCAGACTTATGTGGTGACGGCCGATGGTGTCGAGCTGAAATGTGAGCCGGCGACGGAGTTACCGATGGCACAGCGCTACTACTTGTTCTAGAGCGAGCTGCATGATCACAGCGGCGTTAAAAACTGACTCAGAATGCTCATTTATGATGTATAAAATCCGCTTCTTCGTCAGTTTTTGCCTTGCATTGACTGCTTCGCTAATGCTGTAACTGAAAACAATAAAGTAAGGTTTGATTATTTGGTAAACAACCCTCGGCTGCAGGGGTGCTGCGGACGAGCCTCCAGGGACGGATTCACGGCGTGTTGGGTACAAATAATTAAGCCTGACTTTGAGAAGATAGAATCAGAAGTAAATTATGAAAATCTTTACTCAATTAGCAGAAAACATGGCTCCTTCCGATGCGCCTGCTGCGGAAGTTATATGCCTCACATTTGATGATCGAAAACGGGGACGCCTGAAAATTAAAACGGAGTCTGGTATGGATGCCGGGATTCAGATAGAGCGCGGCCAGGTTCTGCGTCATGGCACGGTTTTAACTAACCCAGACGGCGATTGTTTAATTGTGAATGCGGAAAGCGAAAAAGTATCGATCGCATACATCGAAGACCCAATGTTGTTTGCCCGAGGCTGTTATCACTTAGGTAATCGCCATGTGCCGTTACAAATAGGAGAGGGTTTCCTGCGTTATCAGGAAGACTATGTGTTAGATGATATGTTGCATGGGTTAGGGATTCATGTGACCCATGAACTTGCTACCTTTGAGCCGGAAAACGGTGCCTATGCTCCGGGTACCGGTGGCCATCATCACCATCCGAGTGACAACGATCATGCTCATGCGCACAATCAAGAGCACAATCACTGATGTCCGAGCGAAATGCGGCTTCTCTATTAGCGTTATTGCATATTTCCAGCCCCGCGTTACCGGTGGGAGCGTTTGCGTATTCGCAAGGGTTGGAATACGCACTGGATAAAGACTGGTGTAAAAGTCGTGATGACGTACAGCAGTGGATTGAGCACAGTTTTGAGTTTGGTATTGGCCAGCTCGATCTGCCGCTTTATCTGCGTCTTTATCGAGCCTGGAAAAGCCATGATTTTGAAGCCGTGAATTCATGGAACCAAACATTATTGTCGTTCCGGGAAACCAAAGAACTCTATTTGGAAGATGTTCAGGTAGGTGGTGCATTTGCTCAGTGGCACCTCGGCCAGAACCCAGAACGTAAGGGGTATTTAGAGCATTGTCCTCAGCCGACGGTGGTCGCCATGAATGCACTGGCGGCAGTGTTGTCGGATATTGATGAGCAAACGGCGTTATTGGGCTTTGCCTGGAGTTGGGTAGAAAATCAGATTGCCTGTGCCAGTAAGGCGATGCCAATGGGGCAAACGGATGGCCAGAAAATTCTGCAGCAAATCATTCCACTATTAACGCGGGTATGTGATGCGGCAAACACGATTGAGGATGAACAAATCGGAACGGGATTGATGGGGTTGGCGATGGCGTCGTCGTTGCACGAGCAACAATATTCTCGTTTGTTTCGATCCTAAAAATTGCGGAGATTTATAGGATGGTTGCTTTTCCAAAGTAGCAACAGGATGTTGCAAGAGCACCAAGACCACCGGGGTGTGGCTTTGGTTGATTCGTCTGGGAGAGTCTCCGTCTTAGTATCCCGGTTGGTATAAATGAAATGTTGAGATGCCGGCTGTTGGGGCGCTATATGTTCGTCCATGAAGGCTTATAAATCACCGGTCTGTGATTTATCGCTCTCGCCAATACCATCAATATTTCACATTAGAAATGACGAAAAATCAGGTAGGAAAAATGAAACAAGTATTACGTGTAGGCGTGGGTGGCCCGGTTGGTTCCGGTAAAACCGCACTGCTGGAAAAAATCTGTCAGACCATGCGTGAGCATTACAATATTGCCGTGGTAACCAACGATATTTACACGAAAGAAGATGCAAAGTTTCTGATGCGTAAGGAAGCTTTGGAAGAAGATCGTATCCTGGGTGTTGAAACGGGCGGATGTCCACATACTGCTATTCGTGAAGATGCCTCCATGAACCTGGCCGCTGTAAAGCAACTTCAGGATACACACGAAGGTCTGGAGATGGTGTTGGTCGAAAGTGGTGGCGATAATTTATCAGCAACCTTCAGTCCGGAACTGTCAGATTTAACAATATATGTGATTGATGTATGCGCTGGTGATAAGATCCCCCGCAAAGGCGGTCCGGGTATTACCAAGTCTGACTTGCTTATTATTAATAAAGTAGACATTGCTGAACACGTTGGCGCGTCTCTGGAAATCATGGATCGCGACGCTCGCCGGATGCGCGGTGATCGCCCCTTTGTGCTGGCCAATGTCGAGACGACGAAGGGTATCGGTGAAATTATTCGCTTTATCATCGATCATGGCATGTTGGAAAAACGTGAATCCATAGAACCTGCCCTGGCAACGATGATTCCGGGCCATGATCCGTCAAAAGATGGCAGTGTTGCTTCGACTCGCTCTGAATAAATGACAAGAGGAACGTTAAATGACTATCGCAAAAAAATCACTGCTGACAGCTGCTGGCTTAGCAGCTTCTGTTGAAACATTCGCTCATGCAGACCACAGCTATTCAGTTGGAGGGATTGTGGCCAATCTGATTCATCAGTTAACCCAACCAGATCATCTGGCGATGATCATTGCAGGGGTTGCTGTTGCTGTTGTCGGGTATAAAGTACTGAAACCTAAAAATTCAGAAGACTCTGAAAATTTCTGAGTGCTGACCGTCGTGACAGGCTAAAAGATCCAGCGCCCTCACTGACAAAGATGACATTTCTGTTGTTCAAAAAATAAAAAGCCGGCAATTGCCGGCTTTTTATTTTTTGAACTGGTACTTTCTAATTAGAATTATCAATTATCGCACCAGCATGGTGAATTTGGGTTGCTCAATGATTATCTCTGGTGCGCGACTCGGTCATATTTATTATCAAAAGGGAGAGAATGCCCCAAATTATACAAAGAATGCTTTAAAAACAGGCGCATATAAAACTGGTACACGCTTTGCTCTGCATTGTTCATACGAAGATTTAAATCTTTTAAATAACGTATCCACTTCGGTGGCACCATTTAAATAATCCGCATAAAAGGATGAATGATCATGAAAAAAGCTGGAATGAATATTCTGAAAACTGCTGGAAAAGTAATGGCAATCAGTGCATTGGCTGCAGGTGTAAGTCTGGCCAACGCTGCAGATACGATAAAAGTTGGGGTTCTGCACTCCTTATCTGGAACAATGGCAATTTCTGAAACGACATTAAAAGATACTGTTTTAATGATGGTTGAAGAACAGAATAAGAAAGGCGGATTATTAGGAAAAAAACTGGAAGCTGTTGTGGTTGACCCGGCTTCTAACTGGCCTCTGTTTGCGGAGAAAACCCGTGAGCTGTTAGAGAAAGAAGATGTTGATGTAATTTTTGGTTGTTGGACTTCCGTGTCCCGAAAATCAGTTTTGCCAGTGGTAGAAGAGTTAAATGGCTTATTATTTTACCCGGTTCAATATGAGGGTGAAGAGTCTTCTTATAACGTCTTTTATACCGGTGCAGCGCCAAACCAACAGGCGATACCTGCGGTCGATTACCTGATGGATGAAGTGGGTGCAGAGCGTTGGGTGCTGGCAGGTACCGACTATGTGTATCCACGTACGACCAACAAAATTCTCGAAAGCTATTTGAAATCAAAGGGTGTTGCAGAAAAAGACATCATGGTGAACTACACACCATTCGGTCATAGCGATTGGCAAACGATTGTTTCTGATATCAAAAAATTTGGTAGCGCGGGTAAGAAAACAGCCGTTGTTTCAACAGTAAACGGTGATGCTAATGTGCCTTTCTATAAAGAACTGGCGAACCAGGGCATCAGTGCTGAAGACATTCCAGTCGTTGCTTTCTCTGTGGGTGAAGAAGAATTATCTGGTTTTGATACCTCACCGCTGGTTGGTCATCTGGCCGCCTGGAACTACTTCCAGAGTGCTGATTCGGAAGTGAATGACCAGTTTATTGAGCAGTGGCAGGGCTACACCAAAGACGATGATCGTGTGACCAATGATCCGATGGAAGCCACCTATATTGGTTTTAAAATGTGGGCAAAAGCGGTTGAGAAAGCCAAGAGTGAAGATGTGGATAAAGTTCGTGCCGCTATGTACGGCCTTGAGGTACCTAACCTGACGGGTGGTGTGGCGAAGATGAACGAAAATCATCACCTCTCTAAGCCCGTTCTGATTGGTGAAATTCAGGATGATGGTCAATTTGATATTGTTTGGAAAACCGATGAAGTGGTTAAAGGCGATGCCTGGACCGATTACCTGCCAGAATCTGCCAATCTGATTTCTGATTGGACAGCACCGGTTAGCTGCGGCAACTACAACACAGTGACGAAAACCTGTGGTGGTGGCTCTGTTGCTGCAGAATAAGCGATAGCTTATTGAACTCTATGCCGGGCTGAGTGTTAGCCCGGCGCTTTTACACGGATACTCCCATGCGACACTTCTTTCCTGCCAGAATTTCCCTGGTGCTGGCATTACTATGCTTTTCTGTAGCTCAGGCTTGGGCTATTGATGATTCATTAGAAGCGATTTCACAACAATTGGTAAAAGCCAGTTATAAACAAAAAGCCGGCATTATTGATTCAATATCGGCCTCCGGTGACGAATACAAAGTAACGATATTGAATGCTTTGGTTCGTTCTGATTTATATTACCGAAAATCCGATCAATTACTTGTTTTGGTTGATTCATTCAAATCAGAGAATGGTATTGTTACTGCCTTCGGGAATCAGACTGTTGAAAATACCGGTAAGCGAAAATTCAAAAAAATCGGTGTTAATAATGCTCTGCGTAAAAAAATACGGTCAGCACTCGCACTGGTGCGAATTTCCAGCGGTACGGAACAACAACGCTTTGATGCCGCGCGAGACCTGTTGAAAAATAGCAAAACAGTGAATAGCGAAATACTGCAAAGTCTGATTAATCAGGAAAAATCCAAAGAAATTGTCGACATTCTAAGAATTAATTTAGCGATTAAACAACTGGCCAGCGATAAAGAAGATGTTCGCCTGTCTGCAATCATCGCAATGGAACGATCTTTGTATCCGGAAGTCCGGGTAGCATTGAGTCAGTTTATTAACGAATTCAGCGATGAAGAAAAACAAAGCCGTAGCGCAGAATATGTCTTGGCTGAAAAAACAATCGATAGCATTGATCAGCTGCTGAAGATCAACAGTTATGCTGAAAATCTCTATTTTGGCCTCTCGCTGGGTGCTGTACTGCTGTTAGCCGCAATCGGACTTGCGATTACTTTTGGTGTGATGGGTGTTATTAATATGGCCCATGGCGAAATGATTATGTTGGGCGCTTATACCACTTACGTCATACAGCAACTGATGCCGGAATCAACAGGACTATCCCTGGTGGTTGCTGTGCCTGCGGCGTTTTTGGTGAGCGGATTGGTTGGCGTATTAATCGAGCGTTCGGTTATTCGTCATTTATACGGCCGCCCACTGGAAACGTTATTGGCGACATTTGGTATCAGCCTGGTGTTACAGCAAGCGGTACGCTCTGTTTTTGGCCCGTTAAACCGTGATGTTGTTACACCGGACTGGATGGCAGGCACCTTTATGATAAATCCAGCGCTTGAGCTCACCTACAACCGCTTATACATCATTATTTTCAGTTTGCTGGTGCTCGCGGTGCTTGCTCTGGTGCTGAAACGTACCTTGTTCGGTTTGCAGATGCGTGCCGTCACTATGAATCGTCCAATGGCAAACTCAATGGGAATCCGGACCGGTTGGGTCGATGCACTGACATTTGGTTTGGGATCGGGCATCGCCGGTATTGCTGGTGTTGCTCTGAGTCAGCTGACCAATGTGGGTCCGAATTTAGGTCAGGCCTATATTATCGACTCCTTTATGGTGGTGGTATTTGGTGGCGTTGGTAATTTGTGGGGCACTCTGGTCGCAGCGATGTCACTGGGTGTTGCGAATAAATTCTTCGAACCGATTGCTGGTGCTGTTCTGGCAAAAATCCTGGTACTGGTATTTATAATTTTGTTTATACAAAAGCGACCTCGCGGCTTATTTGCGCTTAAAGGTCGGGCGGTAGAGGGTTAAGTAAGGAGATTATGATGAATACACTAAAACTTGGACCGCTCACCTCTGTGCTGGCAAATGATCCTGCCGGACAACGTCTGGTCAAAGCTATTCTGATACTCGCAGTGATCATTCCATCTTGTAATTTGGTATTTCCGGAAGGATCGCTGTTTCACGTTTCGACTTATACCATGACTTTGTTAGGCAAATATCTGTGTTATGCCTTATTAGCGTTAGCGGTTGATTTAATTTGGGGATATTGCGGAATTCTCAGCCTGGGTCATGGAGCATTTTTCGCGTTAGGTGGTTACGCCATGGGGATGTATTTGATGCGCCAGATTGGTGACCGTGGTGTTTATGGTAACCCCGAACTGCCTGATTTTATGGTGTTCCTTAACTGGACGGAATTACCCTGGTATTGGTTTGGTTTCGATCAGTTCTGGTTTGCCGTCATTATGATGTTGGCCGCTCCCGGTATTCTTGCCTTTGTTTTTGGTGCTCTGGCGTTCCGGTCCCGGGTAACAGGCGTGTATTTGTCGATTATTACTCAAGCGCTGACTTATGCCCTGATGCTGGCGTTCTTTCTCAATGACATGGGATTTGGTGGTAACAACGGTTTAACCGACTTCAAAGATATTCTCGGGTTTGATTTGCAGTCTGATACCACGCGCGCAGCCTTGTTTGTTGCTTCTGCGTTAGCACTGGTCCTGGGATATTTGATCAGTCGTTTTATTGTGGATTCGAAATTGGGCCGGGTGCTGGTTGCGGTTCGCGATGCGGAATCCAGAACACGCTTTATGGGTTACCGTGTTGAAAACTATAAGTTATTCGTATTTGTCGTCTCATCCATGTTGGCCGGCGTCGCAGGTGCGTTGTATGTTCCTCAGGTCGGTATTATTAATCCTGGCGAATTTGCGCCCATTTTCTCGATCGAAATCATTATTTGGGTAGCGGTAGGGGGTCGGGGTTCGTTATACGGAGCTGTGATTGGCGCCTTTCTGGTGAACTACGCCAAGACCTATTTTACCGGTGCTTTTGCAGAGTTGTGGCTATTCCTGCTAGGCGGATTATTTGTATTAACGACGTTATATCTGCCGAAAGGCGTGGTTGGCTTATGGCATCAGTTTAACGAAAAACGCGCTGAAAAAACGATGCCGGATAACGACGATGACACTGTGACCGAATTGGCCAACGGAGGTAAAGCATGAGCTTAGCGACCCAACACATTGAAAATGCATCGGTACTCTATCTTGATGGTGTCAGTGTCAGCTTCGATGGTTTTAAAGCGCTCAATTCTTTATCTCTGTGTATCGAGCCAGGAGAAATGCGCGCCATTATTGGCCCCAACGGTGCAGGGAAGACCACCATGATGGATGTGATTACGGGCAAAACCAAGCCAGATAGCGGCACGTTGCTGTTCAATGATGAATTTGATCTGACTCAGTACGATGAAGCCGCTGTCGCAAACCTTGGAATTGGTCGTAAATTTCAGAAGCCCAGTGTCATCGAAAGTCTGACGATTTTCGAAAACCTGGAAATGTCGTTAAAAGGTGGTCGTTCTGTCTGGCAGGCATTGCGTCATAAGTTATCTTCCAGTCAAAGCAATAAACTGGAGGAAATTCTCGGCATGATTGATCTGGAAAGCCAGGTGCATAATCTGGCGGGGAATTTGTCTCACGGTCAGAAGCAATGGTTAGAAATCGGTATGTTACTCGGTCAGGAGCCAGAGTTACTGTTAATTGACGAACCCGCTGCCGGTATGACGGACGAAGAAACCATGAAAACCGCTGAGCTGTTCAAACAACTAGCGAAAAGCCATTCGTTAATGGTGGTTGAGCACGATATGGACTTTATCGATGCGCTGGATTGCCGCGTCACGGTTCTGAATGAAGGCAGCGTTTTGGCTGAAGGATCGTTAGCCTCAGTAAAAGCGAATGAAGACGTGATTGAAAAGTACTTAGGCAGGTAGGAGCGACGATTATGTTAAGAGTTAATAAATTAAACGTCGCGTACGGTGCCAGCCAGGCATTATATGATGTCTGTTTGCAGGCTGAAATTGGTAAAGTGACCTGTGTTCTTGGTCGCAACGGTGTGGGTAAAACCACATTGATGAAAGCGTTATCTGGTCAGCTGGACAGTATGAGTGGACAGGTTCGATGGCTGGATCAGCCGTTGGATGGTGTTGCACCAGCTGATCGCGCTCGTCAGGGAATTGCGTACGTACCACAGGGGCGGGATATCTTTGCTCAACTGACCGTGGAAGAAAATCTGCAGACGGCCTTTTCCGCATTGCCGCGTAATCAGCGTCGCATCGACCCTGAAGTCTTTGCTTTGTTTCCGGTTCTGCAACAAATGTTGAAACGTCGCGGCGGGGATTTATCCGGTGGCCAGCAACAACAGCTGGCGATTGCCCGGGCATTATTACTAAAACCGAAGCTGTTGATTCTGGACGAACCGACCGAGGGTATTCAGCCTTCGATCATCAAAGACATTCAGCACGTTATCGAATTATTGCGTGATCGCGGCGAAATGGCCATTGTGCTGGTCGAGCAGTATCTGGATTTTGCCGCGGAACTGGCTGACGACTTTATTATCCTTGAGCGCGGCAGAGTGGTTGCTGCGGGTGCAGGTCACGAGCTTAAAACGTCAGAACAAGCCCGGGAACTGCTGGCTATCTGATTACTCAGGCGTCTTTATTTTCTAATTCTACTAAGCGCTGCTCCAGCTCGGCTAACTGGGCCTGGGTGCGGCGCAGTACTTCAAGTTGCACTTCAAACTCTTCGCGAGTGACCAGGTTGGC
The DNA here is from genome assembly GCA_022448365.1 of Saccharospirillaceae bacterium. NCBI lineage: Bacteria > Pseudomonadati > Pseudomonadota > Gammaproteobacteria > Oceanospirillales > Saccharospirillaceae > Saccharospirillaceae bacterium. The sequence goes on from JAKVCS010000005.1 coordinate 351,846, forward strand.
GTTGGTTAACATGGATTGCAGCTGGCTACGCATTGCTAGCTTCATATCTTCGGGAATGCCAGGCATCGGCAGCTTCTCCAGAAATTCATCGGCCATTTGTTTGATTTGTGCAGGGTTAATCATGGTTGCGGCTCTGTATCAGTGAATTTTGGTGCATATTGTAACAGCGAATTGCATGTTACAGCATCTTGCGCCGTTATGAGTCGCACGCTTTTGGTGCGCTCTGATGTGGTGCGAATCATGTTGGTCGAGTGAACCAAACTGGTGCCTAAAATTGCATTGTGCACCAGTATGGAATCACTTTTCTCATCAAAATTCGCAATCATCGCTGTAAGTGCCTGAATTTATGTACTTTAAAAAAGTTGGCACAACGGCTGCTAAGACCTAAGCACAGAATTAAAACGGTGCGACAGCACTGACTATTAAATAAGTTTGATTTAACTGTGAAGGAAAAGAACTATGAAAAAACTGTCTCAAGCGATTGCTCTGGCTGGTGTTATGACTGCTGCTGCGGTACCTGCAGTACAAGCAGAGGTTGAAGTATCTGCATCGGCAGCTATTGCCAATATGTACCTGTGGCGTGGTCAGGATCTGACTGGTGCTAGCGGTGCTCCGGCGTTCTCTGGTGATTTGTCTGTAAGTTCCAACGGCGCTTACGCAGGTGTTTGGGCTTCAAGTGGTGATTCTACCGGAGGCAACGAATACGATCTTTACCTGGGCTACGGTGGTGAAGCTGGTGATTTCAGCTATGACATCAGCGCCTGGACTTACATATATCCATCAGCTTCTGAAGATTACATTTCCGGCAATGGAAGTAATGCTGATGCACGCAGCACAATTTTCGACTTAGCCGACGTAATTGTTAGCGTTGGTTATGCTGGAGCTTCGTTTTCTTACTATGTTCCTGTTGGTGCTGAAAGTAACGATGACTACTCTTACTTCACCTTGGGGTATGGCATGGGTGATTACTCTGCAACTCTGGGTAAAGCAGATGATGGTGACGAAGATTACACTCACCTGGACGTCAGCTATGCAGCAAACGATAACCTGAGCTTCACTTTGTCTAAAGTTGTTGCTCAAAGTGCTGATCTGGACAAAGGCGAAGCTGGTCAGGATGAAGACCTGAAAGTAGTTGTTTCATACAGCCTGCCTATTGAGCTGTAAAAAGCATACAATAGCCCGTGCCCCCGCATGGGCTATTGAAAATACTGAATATTCTCAAAGCATTTAGACAAGGAGTTTTCTATGAAACTCATTACTGCTGTAGTTAAGCCGTTCAAACTGGACGACGTGCGTGAAGCGCTGTCTGAGATCGGTGTTCAGGGCATCACTGTTACTGAAGTAAAAGGTTTTGGTCGTCAGAAAGGTCACACTGAGCTGTACCGTGGCGCTGAATACGTGGTGGATTTTCTGCCAAAAGTAAAAATCGAGGTAGCGGTTGCTGAAGACCTGGCTGAGAAAGTTATCGAAGCGGTAACCAAGGCAGCAAACACAGGTAAGATCGGTGACGGCAAAATCTTCGTGACCACTCTGGAACAAGTAATTCGTATCCGTACCGGTGAAACCGGCGCAGACGCTATTTAATTTTTGTTCTTCAGCATCGGTTGCTGTTGAACCGATGTGAAAAAGATATCGAATAACATCAAAGCCTAATGCGGGGGGCTTGTTATGGAAAATAATATTTACGAACTTCAATACGCCATGGACACCTTTTATTTTCTGGTGTGTGGCGCATTAGTAATGTGGATGGCGGCTGGTTTCGCCATGCTGGAAGCGGGTCTGGTCCGCTCTAAAAATACCACTGAAATTCTGACCAAAAACGTCGCTTTGTTTGCGATCTCTTGCACCATGTACATGGTGTGTGGTTATCAAATTATGTACGGTGGCGGCTACTTCCTGTCAGGTATTACCGAGGTTGATTCTGCGGCTGTTCTGTCTGACTTTGCTGCTCGCGAAGACGGTTTCCAGGGTGGTTCTATCTACTCCGGTGCTTCTGATTTCTTCTTCCAGGTTGTTTTTGTTGCAACTGCAATGTCGATCGTTTCTGGTGCTGTTGCTGAGCGCATGAAGCTGTGGGCTTTCCTGGCATTTGCTGTGGTTCTGACCGGTGTTATCTACCCACTGGAAGGTGGCTGGACATGGGGCGGCAACGATGTATTTGGCCTGTACAACCTGGGTGACTTAGGTTTCTCTGATTTCGCAGGTTCCGGTATTGTTCACATGGCTGGTGCTGCAGCGGCTCTGGCGGGTGTATTACTGCTGGGTGCACGTAAAGGTAAGTACGGTCCTAATGGTGAAGTTCGCGCTATTCCTGGTGCTAACCTGCCGCTGGCGACTCTGGGTACTTTCATCCTGTGGATGGGTTGGTTCGGCTTCAATGGTGGCTCTGTACTGAAACTGGGTGATATTTCTAATGCTCACTCTGTAGCGGTGGTATTCACAAACACCAATGCTGCTGCGGCTGGTGGTTTAATCGGCGCCCTGATTCTGGCCTTCATCCTGTTCCGTAAAGCTGACCTGACTATGGCTCTGAACGGTGCACTGGCTGGCCTGGTAGCAATTACTGCTGAACCTTCTACGCCGACACCGTTCGAAGCAACTCTGATTGGTGCTGTAGGTGGTCTGATTGTTGTAATGTCTATCCTGACTCTGGATAAACTGAAGATTGATGATCCGGTTGGTGCGATCTCTGTACACGGTGTTGTTGGTCTGTTCGGTCTGATGGTTGTGCCTCTGACAAACGGTGATGTTAGCTTCTCTGGTCAGCTGATCGGTGCAATCACTATCTTCGCTTGGGTATTCGTAGCGTCTCTGATCGTATGGAGTATCATCAAAGTTGTGATGGGTCTGCGTGTAACTGAAGAAGAAGAGTATGAAGGTGTGGATCTGTCTGAGTGTGGTATGGAAGCGTACCCGGAATTCACTACCAAGTAATTCCTGATACGACAGCAACATGCTGATAAAAAAACCGCTCTGAGTAGTCAGAGCGGTTTTTTTGTTTTCTGAATATCAATAACCGGAGGCTGTATTCTTGATTACGGTTATTGAGCCGGATCAAATAAAGCCGAATGCTGTTTTTTTACTGCCTTTACTGCTGTCGTTAGTGAATACAGGTTTTGCTCCGTATGATCCCCCAGAGTGAATAGGCGGGACTGCTTATCACTGGTCAGGTACAACCATTGAACATTATTTAGTTGAATCAAACGATTCCCCGACAAACTCTTGTAGATTTTCTTCTTAACCTCGTCGTTCGTCCTTTCATTGTTAAGATACTCAGTTCGGCAGTGATATTTACACGCACTCATGGCAACTGAGTTATTAAAAGAGCGGTAGGTCAACAGTATCTGGTTTGACTCCTTGCCGAGGTTTGTCGGAAATTTATGGCTACTGTCATATACGCCAGTAATCGGTTGAGCTTGAACTAAGGACGAAAATAAAAGAACAGGAACAGTCTGTAACAGTTTAGAGGACGGCATTTTAAAAACCTTGTATTCGATAAGGTTGCATAGATGATTGATATAGAAATTTTAGCGGATGTGTCTTGTTTATTTAACACCAATTAATACAGATATAGGAAATTAATATTAGATATTAAGGTGGGGAACTAATTAACTTTGAAATTAATAAAATTAGCATTTAATTCTATTAATTATTTTAATATTAATGAAACAAATAATCAGTTTAGGGCTGTTTATTTGTTTCATTAACATGGTTGTTAATAGAAAATTTATTTCGGGCTTTATATCGCTATTACATGTCTTCGAAATAATAATCGTCCAGATCAGACTCCAGGCATTTGCGCTCCCGATGAGCTTCAATGGCTCGTCTCGCCATTAATTTTTTAGACATTTGTGATTCTTTATTGACTACCACATTGCCGTTCTGGTCGAACGATACAACTTCCTCGTGGCCTTCGAACTTGATAGCTGCTTCCATTGTTCTATTCCTTCTGTTTGATCACAGTCAGTGAGGTCTGCTAAACCGGAGCTATGATTTTTCTTGTTATTTGTTTCGCTAGCATGACATCAAAAAAACACAGAGCCAATCATACAAAATACTGAATGAACGTATGATAAATAAACCTAGCCCTTATGATATCTGGGCTGCTGAAAGAGCAGATAAATTGGCGTCCGAATATTGGCTATCAACTGATAAAAAACTAAACGGCATTTCTTAATAATGGCGTATATTGTCCAGCCTGGGGGGGGTTAGTTCTCAATACGCAGCGATTTAATGCTGCGCTTAATGGCATTTAAATGTTCGGCAAACTCCGGACCACGTCGCTGGGTCACGGCGACGGCCAACATATCGATGATCATCAGATGGGCAATGCGGGAAGTCATCGGCGTAAATTGCTCAGTATCTTCCTCAATATTAATGTGAATGGGTAAATCAGCGGCCAGACTCAGCGATGTATTCGCAGGCGCCAGGCTAACCACCTGAGCTCCGTGTTGTTGTGCCAGTTGAACGGTATGCAATAAGTCTTTGGTGCGACCACTTTGAGAAATAGCAACGACCACATCATCTTCACCGAGAGTCACCGCCGACATGGATTGCATGTGCGGGTCACTGTAGGCGGCGGTAGCAACCTGTAAGCGGAAGAATTTGTGTTGCGCGTCGGTAGCAACGGCGCCCGATGCACCAAAGCCGTAAAACTCTACGCGACTGGCAGTGCTGAGGGCGTTGGCTGCCAGGGCAATCTGCTTGGATTTTAACTGAGATTTTACCTGATGCAGTCGCTGGATGGTGGTGTCGGCAATTTTATCGCAGATATCTTCAATGCTATCGTCTTCGACAATGGCGAATTGACCGATGTTGTTTGCGACCGCCATTTCCTGAGCGATGCGTACTTTAAACTCCTGAAAGCCGTTACAGCCAATGCCACGACAAAAACGTACGATGGTTGGCTCGCTGACCTGGGCTTCCTGAGCCAGGTCGACAATACGCATATGCATCACCTGCTCCGGTGCTTTGAGCACGTACTCGGCCACCTTAACCTCAGATTTACGCAGGTTCGGGATTGCAGCCGCAATTTCAGTCAGTACCGGACTTTGTCTCAAATCAGCCTCGCACAGCCAGCAGTGGTTAATTCTTGGTAACTTCCATTGTAGTGAAAGGTCACTAACTTCGCGGATTATAAGTGAATTACGTCGCAGTGCTAGTGATAAAACAGATGGGGTATTGGCCAGTATAGTGCTGGAAATTTATACAGTAAAAGTACACTGAATGTATGAAATTCAGGCAGCGATTCTGATAAACTCGCCTGCATGGATATTTCATTACTGCTCGATAATCTAAACGATGGCCAACGCAACGCGGTGGCTGCCTCTTCCAAACACCAATTGGTACTGGCGGGTGCTGGTTCGGGTAAGACCCGGGTATTGGTGCAGCGTATTGCCTGGTTGTTGAATGTTGAAAATGTGTCGCCGTTTGCGGTGATGGCGGTGACGTTCACCAACAAAGCAGCGAAAGAGATGCGTGGCCGACTGGAGGAGCTGTTAAATGTGCCCGCCAATGGTTTATGGGTCGGCACCTTTCACGGCCTGGCACATCGCTTATTAAAGCAACACTGGCGGGAAGCCAAGCTGCCACAACACTTCCAGATTCTCGACAGCGATGACCAGTTGCGTTTAATCAAACGTCTGATGAAAGCGCACAACATCGACGATAGCCGTTTTCCGCCCAAGCAGATCCAGTGGTTTATTAATGGTCAGAAAGACGAAGGCCGTCGCGCAGCTCATGTGATCCCATCGGCCGATCCGTTTCAGGAAACCCTACGCACGGTCTATTCCATCTACGAAGAAAATTGCCAGCAAAACGGTCTGGTGGATTTTGGTGAGATTCTTCTTCGTGCCCACGAATTGTGGCTGCATAATCCGGAGCTGCTGGAACATTACCAGCAACGCTTCCGCCACATCTTAGTCGACGAATTTCAGGACACCAACAATATCCAATACGCCTGGATTCGCCTGTTAGCGGGCGACAAAGTGTCAGTCATGGCGGTTGGTGACGACGATCAATCGATCTATGGCTGGCGTGGTGCCAATATCGATAATATCCGTAACTTCCAGCAAGACTTCCCTGGTGCAGAGCTGATTAAGCTGGAGCAGAATTATCGCTCCACCGCCAATATTCTTGCCGCCGCCAACGCGGTAATTACCAATAATCAGGGACGGTTGGGTAAAAACCTGATGACCGAAGGGGCTGAAGGCGAACCGATCCGTTTATACAGTGCCTTCAACGAACAGGATGAAGCCCGCTATATCGCCGATCTGGTGGACGAATGGTCACGTGATGGTCGCCAGCGCACTGAAATGGCGGTGTTGTATCGCTCCAATGCCCAATCGCGCACCCTGGAAGAAGCGTTTTTGCGTTCTGGTATTCCCTACCGTATCTATGGCGGGCAGCGTTTTTATGAGCGTCTGGAAATTAAAAATGCATTGTCGTATTTACGTCTGCTGTTAAACCGACAAGACGATGCAGCGATGGAACGGGTCATTAATGTGCCCGCCCGTGCGATTGGTGAAAAGACGGTAGAAATTTTGCGCAGTCATGCGCGTGAGCAGGGCTGTTCTTTATGGCAATCAGCTAACGAGGCCGTCTCATTGGGTCTGTTGCCCAAACGCGCCGGAACAGCCGTGCAGAACTTTGTCGATTTACTCGATGAAATGAGTGTTGGTATCGAAGAGTTAAAGCTGCATGAAATTGTCGATCAGACCATCAGTCAGAGCGGTTTGATCGATCATCACAAAAAAGAGAAAGGTGAAAAAGGTCAGGCGCGCCTCGACAACCTGGAAGAATTAATTAATGCCGCGCGTCAGTTTGAAACCGGCGATTACCTGCCATCCGATGAAGTGGATAGCGCAGCAGAAGAACCGACCAGCCAGCTGGATCTGGCGGTATTTCTCGATAACGCCGCGTTGGATGCCGGCGAGGGTCAGGCAGATGAATACGAAGATGCGGTACAGTTAATGACGCTGCATTCGGCCAAAGGTCTGGAATTTCCGCAAGTGGTATTGGCGGGGATGGAAGAAGGTTTATTCCCGCACAAAATGTCGATGGATGAGGCCGAAGGTCTGGAAGAAGAACGTCGTCTGGCTTACGTTGGCATCACCCGGGCTATGGAGCAGTTAATTGTAACCCATGCTGAAAGTCGCCGTTTGCATGGCCAGGAAAACTTCAGTACGCCATCTCGTTTTATTCGTGAAATTCCCCAGGATCTGATTCAGGAAGTGCGCCTGAAAAACAGCGTGAGTCGGCCATTAACGGCGAAACGTAACGGAGGGTTTGATACTCCGGCACAGCCTGATTTCATCAAACAGGAACAAAGCTCATCCGTACCTTACGATCTTGGTAGCCGGGTTTACCACGAAATGTTTGGTGAAGGGACGGTACTGCAGTTTGAAGGTCAGGGTCCTGGATTACGGGTTCAGGTATTTTTTGATGATGCCGGGCAGAAGTGGCTGGTGGCCAACTTTGCCAAGCTGGAACTGGTATAACGACCAACGTTAACCGAAAAAGAGAAATCTATGGGAATTTCCCACCATCCCTGCAAAGTAACTATGCCGCCAGATCGCAAGGACTGTGCAACGGTGTTGGATTTTCTCATCGTCCGTTTTGCGCGTATCGATGCGGATATCTGGCGTCAGCGCATTGCCGATGGCAAGGTACATTGGGCGGATAAAACGCCGGTCACAGGCGACGATCCCTATGCGCCGAATCAGCAGGTATTTTATTATCGTGAAGTGCAGCAGGAATCAGTCATTCCGTTTCAGGAAGCCATTATTTATCAGGACGATGAAATCCTGGTGGCCTGCAAACCGCATTTTTTACCCGTTACTCCGACCGGCAAATACGTTGAGCAGTGCCTGTTAAACCGATTGCGTCAGCGTACTGGTATCTCGACACTGGCGCCGATGCATCGTATTGATCGTGAAACCGCCGGTATCGTTTTATTCTCGGTTAACCCTGACAACCGTGATCGGTATCATGCGCTATTTCGCGAAACGAAAAATATCCGTAAAACTTATCGCGCAGTCGGTTGGACAAAACCAGCGGGTAAACCGGAAGTGGACCAATGTTGGTCTGTTCACAACCGCCTGGAGCAAGGTGAACCCTGGTTTCGAATGAAATCGGTAGAGGGTGACATCAATGCGCATTCTGAAATAACCTGTTTGGCCGTTAACAGCGATCAGGCACTGTTTGAATTACAGCCCGTTACCGGAAAGACGCATCAGTTGCGGGTGCATATGAACGATCTGGGTTATCCACTGGTGAACGATCAATTTTATCCTGATGTTCAACCGGAGAACTCAGATGATTTTGATAAGCCATTGCAGTTGCTGGCCTGGCGTATGGAATTTATTGACCCGTTAACAGCGCAGAAAAGAACATTCGAAAGTCAGCGTTTACTGGATTTCAATTACGTTGACGATAAAGAACAACAACGAAAAACTGAATAAAAATGCACAGAGGAAATAAGTGTGAAAATTAAAACTCTCGTTAAATCACTGGGACTGGGGGCAATCACAGCCGCTGCGTTGTTCATGACTGGCTGCAATAAAGAGTGTGCCGACCCACAAAATTCGCAAGCGCAGCAAACAGCTCAGGAACAACAAACCTTTAAATGGAAGCTGGTCACTTCCTGGCCAAAAAACTTCCCGGGTTTAGGTACGGCACCAGAACGTTTTGCCGAAATAGTGAATGAAATGTCGGCTGGACGTTTAACCGTTAAAGTTTATGGTGCGGGTGAGCTGGTTCCTGCGTTACAGGTATTTGATGCGGTATCTCAGGGCACTGCAGAGATGGGTCACAGCGGGGCCTATTACTGGAAAGGCAAAACGCCAGCGTCGCAGTTCTTTACGTCGGTTCCGTTTGGTTTAACCGCTCAGGAAATGCACGGCTGGATTCAGTACGGCGGCGGTCAGCAACTGTGGGAAGAAGTGTACGCGCCGTTTAATATCCTGCCGATGCCTGGTGGAAATACCGGTGTGCAAATGGGTGGCTGGTTTAACAAAGAAATTAATAGCGTTGATGATCTGAAAGGTCTGAAAATGCGTATCCCGGGTCTGGGCGGGGAAGTCCTGAAGCGTGCTGGCGGTACCCCCGTCACTCTGCCAGGGGGTGAAATCTTTACCTCGCTGCAAACCGGTGCCATTGATGCAACGGAATGGGTTGGCCCGTATAACGACTTGGCATTTGGTCTGTATAAAGTAGCAAAACACTACTACTATCCAGGCTGGCACGAGCCAGGTTCCATGATGGAATTCACCATTAACAAGCCTGCATTTGATAAGCTGCCTAAAGATCTTCAGGCTATCGTACGTGTTGCCGCTCAGGCGATTAATCAGGACATGCTGAATGAATACACGACCCGCAACCACGCAGCCCTGGTTGAACTGAAAGAAAAACACGGCGTTGATGTACGTGCTTTCCCGCAAGACGTACTGAACAAGTTAAAAGTTCTGTCGGATGAAGTCGTAACTGAAGTTTCTGCCAGTGATGAGCTGACCAAAAAGGTTTATGAGTCGTTTAAAAACTATCGCGACCAGGTTAAGGCTTACCACGCGGTGAGTGAACAGGCGTATATTAACGCGCGAGACTGAGAATTGGATTCCGGATCAAAAATTAACGATGAATAAAATATGAGGGATTAAAAATGAAAGAAATCACGATATTTATATTACTGTCATTATTTTCTATGTTTACTCTGGCTGGTAACACACCTTGCTCTGGAACAGTGACCACTGTTTTAGATTATCCTAAAAAATGTGATGGGAACACTGCATTCAAGATTACAGGTACTAATGGAAAGTGGATATGTCCTGCTTCTGAAAAAGGAAATGCAATAGTTCTCTCTGCACTGGTTGCCCAGAAAAAGTTGCATGTATATATAAATAATAGGGATTCAAGTATCGACTGTACGACTTTTCCAGACTACTATCCCGCAAGCTATATTTTGATTTTCCCGTAGAATAAAGGAACCCGAATCACTTCTGATTCGGGTTTTTTACTCTACGTTATACCGCGATTTATTAGAGGCGAAAGCCAAACCTTAATGGTTAAACGACTAACTCCGCATTGCATCATTATTATCCATCGCTGACATACTGACGTTCGATCTGTTGCCCTTGCTATAGGCGTCTAATGTAACATCATGATTGATACGTAAAGTTTTCTTGTTTGGCTCTACCTATCGATTGAAAATTTCTTGATCCTTTGAAGGGTGTCGATGGGGCTGGATCAAAAAAATAAAGAGTTTCAGAAGTTATCAGCTTAATTCAATATTTAGCTCATCGGTCGATAGCATTGACCTCTATTTCCCAAGTTATTTTTAGTTTATTTCAATGTTAGAAGTCAGCTTTATCAATTGTGATATTTCCAGCAATACTGTATATTATAAATTGTACATTATATCAACAAAGAACAGGTGATGTTGAATTTATATCATGCAACTATTGCATCTTTGGCTTTAACGGTTAGTGGTATGGCTATGTCTGCGACTGATTGCGGTCCCTATAAAGTTAAACATATTCAGGTTGAGGGCGCACATGTTTTATTTCATCCGGATGTTAGTGGCTATTCTTGGAAAACACTAGGAGTTCTGGATGTTCCGGGAACAAAAGAGCGTTTATCCTTACTGTTAACCGCTCATGCTTCCAGAAAAACCGTTACTCTACGGTTTTCTGATGACAACTATCCATGTGCTGACTACGATCTTTCGAAACCAGCATATATGGTGAGAATCAATAGCTAAGCTTTGTATAGTTGACCAATAAAAAGCCGGATCAGAATGACCCGGCTTTTTTGTTTCTGCGTGATATCGCGACTTATTCGAGGCGAAAATCAAACCTTAATGGTTAAACGTCCATTTCTGCATCGCATCGTTATTATCCACAGCTGACATACCAACGTTTGAGCTGTCGCCTGTGCCATAAGCGTCTACCGCAACATTATGGTTGGTACGTGGACGAATGGTATTGCCGACCAAATCCCAACGCATATTATTGTTTTGCTGGCAGGTCCAGATGACCACTTTGCCGCCGTTATTATTCTGACCACCATTATCCAAACAACGATCCCAGTTAACACCGGAGCGCAGGAAACCGGTCGATTTTTCATAGAACCAACGTTGTGCACCAGAGCCATTGCACTGGTAGCTCTGCACATTGGTGCCGTTGAAAATACGGCCACCGGCAACGTCTAAACATTGACCAGAACCCTGGTTAGTCAGCGTCATCCAACCTTCGCCGGTTTTACTGGCTGCACCTTTATCACCCGGGTAACCACCGTGGGTCATAGAGTTAACCAGATAAACCGGGCTCTGCTCGTTATTCACACTTTGAGCAACCGCTTGTTGCAGCGTACTTAACTGAGCGTCGGATAATCCGGCGTTACCATCGATTACCAGCGCGAAGTGATAACTCTGGGCGGTTTCACCACGGTCGGCATCATCCCAAACCAGTACCACATGGCCACTACCGGATTGTTTATTCGGGTCCGTAATCAACGCCACTTCGTTATTCACCTGCGTTAATGCTGCGTTAACTGTCAGATTGTTAAATACACCTTTTTCGGTGATCACGGTTAATTGCGCCGGATTCATATGACGGGGTATATAAATTTCAGTCGGCGCATCACTGGTGCGGCCACGCCATGCCAGAAAAGCAAACTTGTTATCGCGCAGGAACTCACGATCGTTAAACTGATTTGTCAGAGATGCACGAATCGAGTGATAAGACATCACGCTGTTGGCACGGTCCGGTACCAGGCCCTCGTAAGCAAAGTGCATCACTTCACCCTGAACCGCCCGTGGATAGGCACGTTCAACCAGATTGGCTTTGACGTTATAACCCTGACCATAGTTATTAATGACCGAGAAGTTTTCACCGTTCCAGGCATCGTCTTCGGTTTTTAATTTCGCGGGATTGCCGTTTTGCAGCTCGTTGTGATTATCGTAGTAATAATCCCACTGCCACTGAGCACCACTGATTAATGGGGTGTAAAAATCAACGTAGCGATCTTTGCCACTCACCCGATCAGAGGACTCCATACCCTGGTAAGTACCATTTACGACACGTTCAGTATCAGTATGACCGTTACCTTCCAACCACATACCAAATTCCGACAGGAAGGTGGTTAACCCTAAGAAACGCGCTTCATCACGAATTAAATCCAGATTCGGGAAGTGTGCACCGTTGCGGGCGACCGATAAGTCTTCGATACCCATCCGTGCCTGATCATAGAAGTGTGGCGTGAAAACAAAACCATTACCCGGTTTGTAGTCGAGGTGATGACCACCGGTTGCTGGCGCGGTAATACCAGCAATAGAACTCCAGAACACCATTGGCTCAGCGTAGACGGGTTTGTTATTCACACCCTGAGCATCCAGTTCAGCACGAACACGCTCATAGAAGGGCCACAACAGCTGATTATCGAACTCTTTAAAGCTCATCGCACCAACACCGCCATCAAACGGCTCGTTTAATGGCTCAAAACCTAAGACGTGGGAGAACTCGTCGGCGCTCATATTGGCTTTGATGTATTTGGCCACCTGGCCAATCTGCCAGACAAAGGCAGACTGTGCATAAGTCAGATCGGCCCCCAGATCGGAGTTATCAACAACACTACGCAGGCGGAACTGTTGAGCTTGAGTCGTCGCTGAGTCGGTATGAGAACATTCCGCTAATTTCAGGTTGCCACTGTTGTTGGCGATACACTTGTTGAAATCCAGTGCGCTGTGCAAACGACCTTTTTTATCCAGAATAAACTGCTGGGCTTTAGAGCCATTACAGCTGTAAACCTGAATATCGGTACCGTTACCCGTGCGTGCTCCGGCTACATCTAAACACTGATTCTGATTCTTGACCGAATGCAGGGTGCCGTCTTTTTTATACAGCCATTGCTGGTGTGGCTGACTGCTGCATTGCCAGGACAATACGGTAGTGGAGTTCGACACATTGCCGCCCTGAATATCGGCACAGGTGTTACTGGCAGGCAGGTAAAGCTCAGCAGCTGCAAGATCTGTATCCATGATCCAGTGGTCGTACCAGAATGACTTCATGGCGTTGCGTACGGCGCTGTCAGACAACTTGTGTGCTGACCAGGTGATATCACAGGGAAGACCACAATCGTCTTTGCCATTTACCGGATGAACGGCCCAGTCCGGCGCACCGTTGCCAGTGTCTTTGGAATCAAGCTGGAAGGTATGGCGACTGTACAAATCGGAGTGGTAATCCACCAACACATACATGCCGTTACGGATCGCCTCTTTCATATAGGCGATGGCATTATCGAGGTAGGTGTAATCGATGGTGTTCGGGCCGGTATGAATACCCTCCCAGGCCACCGTATAACGCACCATGTTGCTACCGGTTTGTTTGCCGAGAATATCGAAACTGGCCTTAGCGTCGTTCATGTTAGCGAAGGGTTGGAAACCGTATTCCGCCAGTTTTACCTCACCTGAAACATTAAAACCACGCAGGCTGACTTCACGGCCCAGGCCATCGATGTAAACCTGATCGTGCTGATTTTTATAATGTTTACTGCGGACTGATAATTGTCTTACGGCGGCAGTCGCTGCCGGTACGGTATGCGCGCTGTGGCTGTTGGCTTGGCCGGCAGGCTGGTCTGCTGGCGGAGCTGCTGCCGCCGGCTGTGGTGTTCCACTCATTGCCCACGTGATGGGAGTCACAAGAAGCGGTAGGGTAAGTGCCAGCAAAGGCTTGCCTGATCTGAACATGTGGTTTCCTTGTTGTTATATTTTTGTACTAACGTACACAAATATAAGGAAGGTCAACCTTTGTGCTTATGACGTCACAGGCCAGATGCCGTGTTCAGGCAGCAGATTTTAAGAATTGATTAGTGATTTCAGCTTTTGCACAGCGTGGAATGATCATTTACAGCGAGTTCGCCAGCAGCGAACCCACCTATCGGATTATTTATCAGGCCGAAGTCGCCAGATTCTCCAGCATAATGGCCTGTGCCTTAATCAGTTCTTCACCATCGGCGGGTTGCTGGCGTAAATAGCGGCCATCGCTCTGTAACACCCATGCCTGGCAGTTATCCAGCGTATAAGCTTCCAGCTCGCGTTTCATCCGTTCTTTGAGCTTATTCATTTCAATCGGGAAGCAGGTTTCTACCCGATTCAGTAAGTTGCGCTCCATCAGGTCGGCACTGGCCGCGTATATTTCGTCCTTACCATTATTCTGGAAATAATAGACCCGTGTGTGTTCAAGGAATCGACCAATAATCGAGCGCACTGAAATATTGTCAGACACTCCCTTGATACCGGGACGCAAACAGCACATGCCACGAATAATTAACTCAACTTTTACACCGGCTTGAGACGCTTTGTATAAGGCGCGAATTAATTTAGGTTCGGTCAAACCGTTTGCTTTCATGCGAATTAAAGCTGGCTTGCCAGCCTCTGCATGAACACGCTCACGATCAATCAGCTCGATCATTTTTTTGTGCAAAGTAAATGGAGCATGAAATAACTTCTTGATGCGTAATGCTTCGCCCATACCAGTCAGCTGCATAAAGACTTTATGCACATCCTCACCAATGGAGTCATCACAGGTCATAAAGCTGTAGTCGGTATAAACCCTGGCGTTACCTGCATGGTAGTTACCGGTTCCCATGTGCACATAGCGCTTAAACTTATCGCCCTCTTTACGTACGATCAGCATGACTTTGGCATGGGTTTTATAACCCACCACGCCATACACCACCACGGCCCCCGCTTCCTGTAAGCGGTTGGCCAGATAGAGGTTATCCTCTTCGTCGAAGCGGGCACGCAGCTCGATCACCACGGTCACTTCTTTACCGTTACGTGCGGCATCGACTAAGGCATTTACAATTTCAGATTTGGCACCGGTACGGTACAGTGTTTGTTTGATTGCTCTGACCGCCGGATCTTTAGCCGCTTCGCGCAACATATCAACAACCGGCGTAAACGACTCAAACGGGTGTAGCATCAACGCGTCTTTCTCGCGAATACTCTCTAAGATACTTTTTTTGAAATTAATATTTTTTGGTAAGCCTGGAGTAAACGGTGCGTACTGCAGGTCTGGACGATTAATCTGGAAAATAGCCTCCATCATGCGTGACAGGTTGACTGGCCCGTTGACTTTAAACAGGTCGTTTTCATCCAGATTAAACTGAGTCAGCAGGAAATTAACCAATTCGTCCGGACAGTTGTCTGCCACTTCCAAACGCATTTCTTCACCGAAGTTACGTGAGTGAAGTTCATCCTCCAGTGCGGACGCTAAATCGGCCGTATCGTCGTGGTCAATTTCTAAGTCAGCGTTACGGGTTACACGGAACTGATAACAGCCATTAATGGACATACCCGGGAACAATTCATCGGCGTATTCATGAATGACCGAGGATAGGAAAATAAAGTTGTCACCCTTGCGTGTGCCGTTCGGGCATAACTCATCTGGCAGACGAATAATACGCGGTAACGAACGTGGTGCCGGGATAATGGCCAAACCCGTTTCGCGACCGAAAGCATCTTTACCATCCAGTGCAACAATGAAGTTCAGACTTTTATTAACCAGGCGCGGGAACGGGTGAGACGGATCAAGACCAATCGGACTGACCAAGGGTTGTACGCTTTTCTCGAAATAGGCACGAATCCATTCACGCTGTTCTTCATTCCAGTCAGCACGGCGAAGGAAGCGAATATTTTCCCGCTCCAGTGCAGGTAATAACGTATCGTTAAGAATGTCGTACTGACGCTCAACCGTCTGGCTACACAGTTGGTGAATTTCATCCAGAACTTGTTGTGGGTGCATACCATCGGCACCCGCTTGCTCCCGGCGGAAGGCTAATTGTTGGGTTAGGTTAGCAACCCGAACTTCATAAAATTCGTCGAGGTTTTTGCTGAAAATACACAGGAAAAATAAACGATCGAGTAACGGGTGGCTTTCGTCCAGTGCCTGTTCTAAAACACGAATATTAAACTGCAGGTGGCTGAGTTCACGATTGATGTAATATTCGCTGCTGTGTAGATCGATGGGTGTTTCCGTTACTTCTGCTTCGCTCATTCGTTTTTCCCTTTCGCTTATAACAAATCAGGTAAGCTTTAAGCCGCTGCCCCGAAGGGCCATCCCTGGCCCTGCCGGGCGGACGTGATATCCATATCACTGCTATTTAAAGCTTACCCGATTCGTTATTTCGCTAAATCTGATGTATTTGGCACCAGTGCTTTAGTTATCAGAATTGTTTTTCTGAACAGGGACAGGATGTCCCGCTAGCACCAAGGGACAGGGACGTCGCACTGATGCGGTGGGGAAAAATAATTCCGATGAATAAAGCACACAGTGTTTAAAGTTTATCGATTCAGCCACTCCGCATACTGCTTCGCGTAATACGTCAGGATGCCATCGGCTCCCGCACGTTTAATGCTCAGCAGCGACTCATGCATCACGGCTTCATCATCTAACCAACCATTTTGTGCCGCCGCTTTATGCATGGCGTATTCACCGCTTACCTGGTACACAAAGGTGGGTGCTTTTAATTCGTCTTTAATTCGGCGCACGATATCCAGGTACGGCATACCCGGTTTTACCATCACCATGTCAGCGCCTTCGGATAAATCCAGCGCAACTTCATGCAGCGCTTCATCGCTGTTCGCCGGATCCATCTGATAGGTCTTTTTATCTGCTTTCCCCAGATTAGCTGCTGAACCAACAGCATCACGGAACGGGCCGTAATAAGCCGACGCGTATTTTGCTGAATACGCCATGATGCGGGTGTTCACAAACGCTTCTTCTTCCAGCGCATCGCGGATATCACCAATACGACCATCCATCATGTCGGATGGTGCAACGATGTCGGCACCGGCATCCGCATGGGATAATGCCTGCTGCACCAGCGTGTCGACGGTGCGATCGTTTAATACATAACCGTCGGCGTCGATAATGCCGTCCTGACCGTGAGTGGTGAACGGATCGAGTGCTACGTCGGTCATCACACCCATCTCCGGCACGGCATCTTTAATCGCACGAACGGCACGTTGTGCCAGACCATTCGGGTTAAACGCTTCTTCCGCCAGCTCCGATTTTGCCTCTAACGGCGTAACCGGGAACAGTGCTACCGCGGGAATGCCCAGTTTGGCCAGGTGGCGAACTTCCTCAACCATCAGGTCGATGGATAAGCGCTCAATGCCCGGCATGGATGGAATCGCCTCACGTTCCTGATGGCCTTCCAATACAAACATTGGGTAAATCAGGCTATTGACTGTCAGCTGAGTCTCACGCATTAAACGACGAGAAAAATCGTCGCGGCGCATGCGGCGCAGTCGGGTCTCAGGGAACATGCGTTGGGCATCGCTAAAAGCCATGGAATCTCTCCGGAGGTATGAACTGATAAGTATGCCGATTGTAGCTCTAAGGGCCTGCTAACTCTATTGATCATAATTGAGTTCTCGGACCAGAGCCTGATATACCGCAAAGAATGGTTAGGTCGGCTACTTTATGACACCAATGTTACCGTTTTATGCCAGCCAGAGATGTTCGCATGAGGCTTGAGCAAGACTTGATCAATATCAGAGCTGACGGTTTTGCATTGGCGACTGAGCGAATTGGACAGGCCCGGGCGTCGTATCGGCAATTTACTCATAGCCGATTTCTGTATCACAATGCTGTCGTTGGCAATAACTATAATCGACATCGACTGATTCGCTGGTGACACCCCATTGATGTGCGCAAACGCGCAGCGGCTCGATGTTACACAACCGGAAGTTCAGGGTGACAATATGACTGACTACACCGAGCTCGATGAAGTTCAGGCGGAAGGGTTTACCAAAACAGAGCTGAATCTGACGATGAATTTTCTCGACCAGATTCCGTTTAATAAGTTACTCGGGCTGAAACCGAAACTACTGAGCGATGACCGCTGTGAGTTCAGTATGAGTATGCGTGATGACCTGGTTGGTAATTGGTTGCAAGGTATCTTACACGGCGGCGCTATTTCCACCGCATTGGATGTAACCGGCGGGGCGATGGCATTGATCGCCACCTGGCAACGTATGAATCGCCACGAAATTCCAAAGGAACAGCGTCCTCAGCAACTCTCAAAACTTGGTACGATCGATATGCGAGTGGATTTCTTACACCCGGGAAAAGGCAAAGAATTTGTTGCTAGTGCAACATTGCTCCGTATTGGTAATAAAGTGGCGGTCACGCGGATGGAATTCCACAACGAAGAGGGCAAGTTAATAGCGGTGGGTACGGGCACGTATCTCTGTGGCTAATGGGCCTTCGTGATGGCCCGGACGATACCAACTGAATACATTTTATCAGACCGATTATCCGTGTTGGTCGGGTAAGTGACCCACCTTGACCAGAATTAGCGTATCCTGCTCGACGTAAGGGAAATGCTTGCTGAGATGTGGGCTACGCAGCCAGCTGCCTGCCGGATAGCGACCGTGCTCATCAATAAATTCACCGGAAATCACCAGAATTTCCTCACCACCAAAATGCGTATGCGGCTGAAACTTTTCACCCGCTGGCCAGAACACCAAAGCGGTTGATTCGCCATTATGTTGGTGCAGCGGTAAGACTTTTAAACCGCCGATGCCCGGCAGAAACTCGGCGTTGCGGGTATCAACACGTATGGTCTCAGTATCGTCGGCCTGAAACTGATGTAATTTCACAAAAAGAGTGCAGCCCTCCTTGCTGAACGGCGCGTGCATAAAACCTTCCGGATTACGGATGTAACTGCCCGCCGGGTAGTCACCGCTTTCATCAGAAAATACGCCGTCCAATACAAAGATTTCTTCGCCAAGCGGATGTGGGTGGGCCTTGAAGCTGGAGCCCGGCATGTATTTTACAATGCTGGTGGCGTGGCCTCGCTCTGCTTCTTCTCGCGCCAGACGTTTGCGTAATACACCGGGCATCGGACTTTGTGACCATTCCATCTCGTTGCTGTTGATCGCCACACGTTGGCTGAAATCGAGGTTAAGCATGTGTTTTGCTCGGTTGTATTTTTGATTAGAGACAGCATACCGGAATCTGGCTAGTAGATAGTGCTGGTTTTCACAGTTGCAGAGGCTCCACAGTAGGCAGACATAGCAGCTGGCTGGATAAGATTGCATGATTAACCCGTTTTTAGGTCTGGGAAAACCTCATAGCTCTGGACGCAGCTTTAATAAAATAGTGTGTAGATTTGACATGTTTTTTATGAGGCGAACTCCACATATGACATCTGTAGATATGATCCCAGTGGTCAGTGGTCAGTGGTCAGTGGTCAGTGGTCAGTGGTCAGTGGTCAGTGGTCAGTGGTCAGTGGTCAGTGGTCAGATAAAAGTTTTGAGCGGCTAGTTTTTTCATCGTATCTGAGAACTCATAGAAAGATACTTCATAGTTTCCATCCTTCCATCCCTCTGCAGGTTTAAAACTGACCCAATTGTTATCCGCTGTGGGAATAATTGAACTTCTCTCAAAGAACAGTACTTCGTTGGTATCGAGGTTCACCCAACGACTCATAATTTTTGCCGAACCTGCAGCGATACCGCCGCCAAAGTTAACGTGGGCATAGACCGAATTGTTTTTATCCAGATTGAGCAACGAGCTGTGCTCGACGTGAGCAGAAGATAAAGAAACCTTAATCGTTGTCGTGCTAGATGGATCAGATTCGGTTGCCATCAACGTGATTTCTTCGGCATAACGCCGTGCAAACATGTTTATATCTGATATCTCAGCCAGTTCTCCTTCATCCAAAAAGTATGACATAACATCTTTTACTGCTTGCTGTGGTGCCGCCTGAATGATCGCGGGCAGCACATTGGGCATTAGCGCTAATGACGATTCTTCTTCTGCGTTTGACAGCCCTGATACCTTAGAACGGTTGTTGTCTGAGGTCTGTGGCGTCATTACTGGTGTCGTCGCTATTGCTGCTGGAGAAGGCTGAGAAATATTAATCAAAGATTGGGGTGCAGTGTCTGGAGTGGTGTATCGACCGGTCAGGAAGCCAAGAAAGAAAATAACGAAGAGAAGAGTGACTTTCATAAGAAGAGAAATGGCCAGCGTATGCTGGCCATGCCTGATTACTTACAAGAAATAGCAAGTCCGTTAACGTTTACAGTTTCTGCTGTCAGGCCGGTTGTGACGATTTTACCACCAGTACAGCTGACTTCGCCGTTAAAAAATAAGCGATACGTAGTTACGGTGTCTGCACTCAAAGTACAGCTTTTACCTTCTGTAATTTCAATTTTATTCGCGTTCACCTGGCAGACAGAAGAATCGTCAACCTGGCCACTGCTTTGTGATTGATCGTTTTTATCACCGCTGCTTGAGCTACTGGAACCACCACCACAGGCAATTAAGAAAGCCGATGCGAAAACGATAGATACGAACTTCATGAGAAAATCCTTTTGTTAGTGTTTTACAGTTTAAAAAGGTCGGCAATCCTAGCACGACAAAGCTCATAACAGGTAGAGCTGATTGCTAGGTTAAACCTTCTGCAACCAGCCAAACTTGTCTTCAGCTTTGCCCCATTGAATTGCATTGAGCGCCTGGCGCAGTTTCTGAGTCGTTTCACCTGGTTCACCAGTACCTACGGTGATTTCTTCGCCGTTGTGAATCAGGGTTCCGACTGAGGTTAATACCGCAGCGGTACCGGACAGTGCCGCTTCCGTGCCTGGCTTGCTGGCACGTTCGATCAGTTCATCAACGGTGAAGTCACGCTCGCTGACGGTCATCCCCATATCACGCGCCAGCGTCAGAATCGAATCACGGGTAATGCCGTGTAAGAAGCTACTGTCTAACGCCTTGGTGATGATCTCGTTACCATCGATCAGGATAAAGTTCGCTGCACCGGTTTCCTGCACGTCACCGTTCGGGCAAAACAGAATCTGGTCGGCATTGTGTTCTTTACGTGCCTGCAGAATCGGGCCTAACGCGCTGGCGTAGTTGCCGCCACTTTTGATCATGCCCATGTGTGGCGCACAGCGCATACCGTCTTGTTCTAACAGCAGACGTAATGGCTTAGCGCCACTCTTAAAGTAATCGCCTACCGGAGAAATCAGCACGTACATCATGGAAGACTCAGAGGGCGCCGCCGCTTTACCAATGGCAGCTTCGGTACCGATATGAGTTGGGCGAATGTACATAGAACCCGGTGGTGCCGGTACTTCGTCGGCATACAGTGCGACGATGTCTTTAATCATCTGACCGAGTTGGGCTTTATCAACTTCTGGCAGATACAGCAGTTCACTGCTTTGTGCCATACGATTGATGTTGGCATCCATACGGAAGACGTTGACGCTGCCGTCTTCGTGTCTAAAGGCTTTTAAACCTTCAAAACAGGTGCTCGAATAGTGTAAGACATGAGCGCCCGGATGAAATTCTAATTTGTCGGAAGGGACGATGCTTGATGCTGTCCAGGAATTATCTTCGAAAGTTGCCAGTGCCATTTTCGGCATGAAAACTGTTCCAAATGCGGCCATTTCTATTCCTAACCTCAGATGGGAGCCTGAATGGGCTGCCCTACTCAATAATCTGTCAAAGCCAAACTGAAGCGCTGAACCGCTTCAATCGTACATCTTGTTTTTGTGGTGTGCGCTTATGAGTTTAAACGCTGATAGGCCAGGTCGGTTTCCTGGAGGGTCTGACAGTCTTGTGAACTTATCAGGCCACAACGGCAGGAGCACTCAGTCAAGGGTTGGGACTGCGCCACTGCAGGGATGTGATCAAGCCAACACACCCGATACCACATAAATCCGACTCGTGTACGTCACCGGCACTCAATCAACGGTTGAAGTCAAGACGGTCTGAATTTATGGAGCCGGGATTATCCCTCATTTTTACCATGATCGCTCGTCTTTCTTCGATGATGTGGCGTATTTTATCCGCAATCTGAGACGACTGACTGTGATTCACCAGCGTCTTGCCCATCAATTGCAGGATCAACTGACCCAATTGAGCTGGCCTCTTGGGACCTGAACCGCTCCAGCATCCATAAAGTCGTGGCTTTGATCGCCTTCGGTAGCAGCGTTGAGCTTGTCGGCAGGCCAATCGTTATACCCTCATGACAGGCCAGGTTATGTGTTCAGCGATGTTGATAAATGGTTGGATTCTTTCCTGAACAATAGCACTTGATTGTGGCGATAAAAGATCAGACTATGCTTGCCTCAAAAAATAATTAATCACTACTGAATCAAGACGTGTAGTCAAGGAGCATACAAAATGAAAAGGGCATTTCTCGGCGTCTTCGCCATTCTGGTTTTATCCGTTGTTCTTCTGGTTGTTCAGGCACAGCGACATGTTGTTACTAGTTATAGTGTTGTTATTAATGCGCCGGTAGAAAAAGTATGGGATTTCTTATCGGATAATCGTAATGCCAAAGGCTGGTCGGTCATTTTTGATCATATCTCGCCGATGGCCAGTTCGCCGGTTCCGGAAGGTCAGATTGGTGCATTGCGTCGTTGCTTCCGCAACGTGAACGAACAAGGTTTTTTCTGGGACGAGCGTACATTGTCGTCAGAGCCATATATCGAACGTACACTGCGCACTTATAACGTATCGAACACCAGCTGGGATCTATTTGAGAAGTTTCAGTTTACCGCTTACCAAAAGTACGAAGATCTGGGCAATGGCCAGACGCGTTTAACCTTCGAAGGCGACCTGGACGATTACACCAAGTACAACACATTTGAACGCTTTATTTTTTGGGTGAGCCAGCATGAGGGCGAACGGGTGTTCCGTCTGAATCTGGAAAATATCAAAGCCATGTTGGAGCAGGGTGAGAACTACCAGCGACCACACCCGTGGGAAGAACAAAGTCCGTTTGATGCCTGATGGCGTGATACATAGCGTTGGGTGCTTGGTTAGCACCCGATGAAGGCGGCTATCAAGCCGCCTTTTTTGTACCTGCCTTCAGGGTCAGTACTCGTCTTTATTGATTTGAGTGTTTGCCACCCAGCAGGAGTAAAAGAAAAAATTGATCGTGCATGTCAACCAATTCGGTGTTCAGGCGTTGTGATAGATAGATGGAGTGTGCTGTCAGTACATAGCTGACAACAATCCCATTTGATACTGAAACCTGGAGATTTGAAGTTATGCTGTATAGAACCCTGTATGCGCGTGTATTTTTCCTTCTGTCGCTACTGTTAACCGGCTGTGGTGGAGTAAGTGATGATGAAGTGTCTTCTGGAGAAATATCAGATAAAGACACACCCGTCGTGAAGGCTGAACCCTCTTACACGGTTGTAAAAGAACAAGATATTACCTATGCGACTGGTCTGAGCCATGACGAAACCAGTACCACTTCTTTCGCAGTACCCCTGAAATTAGATGTTTATTATCCCGACAATGAGGCTACCAGCCGGCCGGTCTTCATGTTTATTCATGGATGAGGATTTACGGGTGGGGTAAAAGATGGTCCTGAAATGGTAGAAATGGCAAATTACTATGCTTCAAGAGGCTGGGTTTTCGTCTCGGTAGATTACAGAACAACAGAGGAACTGTGCAACGCAAAAGTTTCGGCATCGTGCAAAGAAAAAGTCCAAGATATGTTAAAAAACGATGCCATGTTTGGGACTAACGAAGTCGTAAACTTTTACAAAGGGATTGCACCAAAGGAATGGATTGAACATGCAATGCCATTGATAGAAACGCCAAAAGATCTGCAGGTCACCATTGCTATGTATGCTGCTCAACGAGATGCGAAAGCTGCGCTTCGTTGGATTATGGCTAACTCCGAAACCTATAATATAGATAGCGACTATGTCACCGTAGGTGGAAATTCGGCTGGTGCTGGTACCGCGATCGCGTTAGGAATTTCAAATCCAGCGGACTTCAGAGATGAAATTTCCGTCATCGATGATGCCACGCTTTCAACCACAAATTTAGACCAAAGTTACGACGTAAAAAGTATCGTTCATTTCTGGGGATCGAACGGAAAACTGGATTTTTTTGAAGGCGTTTACAATTTACAGTTGCACGATCGATATGATGAAAACGACCCCGAGTTATTTATGGGGCATGGCGAAGGGGAAGATCCACAAACTCCCTATACCGAAGCCCTTGAATTACAGAGCATCTATAACTCACTAGGGCTGTACAGTGAACTCAAGACTCTGATGGTACCGAGTGAATCTGATCCATCGGTACTGGTTCCTGGAGGGCATGGCGCCTGGAATGGCGAGGTAGATGGTAAGGGCCTGTTTGAAATGTCTTTCGATTTTCTGGCTGCGAGACAACAATTGACTTTAGAATAGAAATACAATTACAGCATTACTGATTTTAATTGGAGTTGACGAAAATAGAATCAGCAAAAGGAATGAATGGGGTGGTGTGAAATTTAATAAAAAATGAAGTGAAGTACAGAAGGTAAAAGAGCTTGTATTAAGTTATAGGAGCGAAATTTCGTCTTGTATACGAAATTATTCTCCGTAGATACTTAAGGTATATTTAGGTTATTCCAAGACATTCTGATTAGCATGTCTAAAACGCCAAAATATATCTTGTTGAATATAGTCGTTCATTGATGTATCTTGCGCGGAAAATAGGGAGATCTCGGTTTATGTCTGTGAAGAAAATACTACTTTCTGCAGTTCTTGTATCGTTCATAAGTGTTTCTGGGTTTGTTATCTGGGCTCTGTATGAATATCAGCAGCAGGTTGAAGAGCAGGCCTATTCTGAAAAGCAACATCAGCAAAAAATTGAAGAATACGATCGTTTCCTGCAGCAACAGCAGGACGAGCTGGACGTACTCAATGCGGAAAGTGACAGGTTGATGGAGTCCGATAGACTATTGGACGAAAAAATCCGTCAGCTTGATCTTCAATTGTTATCTACCCAGCGCGCTTCTGCACCATCACAAAGCTCTGCCTCAGATTTAAATGGAGTTTCACAATGATTCGTTACATCTTGTCATCACTTATTGCCTTTTCTGCCGTTTCATCCGCAGACGTTGTGGAAAATCTGAGTGGCTCACCTGTTAATTCGCAAGGCAAGCTGAGCTATACCGTGCCTCTCGACATTCCTGCTTCGCTTAACAGCTTGAAGCCAGACTTATCAGTGAAATACTCTCAGGGTAGCGGCAAAGGGACTCTGGGGGCTGGCTTCCATTTATCTGTTGGCTCATCCATTAGCCGATGTGCACCAAAGAAGAATAATGGAGATATTCAAGGGGGGATAACAACGAATACCAGTGCGACTTATTGCCTGGATGGAGCGCAGTTAGTCCAGCACTCTGGTAATGAATATCGTACCTATATAAACAGTAAAAATAAGATCGTTTCTTCAGGAGGTATCGCATCACCAAATCATTGGACTGTATACGCCGCGGACGGCTTTATCTATCGCTATGATCTGCCTGTCTCAAGTAATGTTTCTGAGCACAATAAGGTTTGGCAGCTAACCAGTAAAAAGGACAGATTTAATAACCAGATCACCTATATATACAACAACTCCGGAGACCGTCTGAATACGATCCAGTATCCTGGGTTCGAAATCTCTCTGAACTATAAAGCCAGTACAGCAACTCAAAAGTTATACAGCAACGGAAAGGTTAAAACGATAGGTAAGTTACTGGACTACCTACTGGTAAAAAAAGGTAACTCGAACCTGTATAAATATAACTTTCGTTATCAGAGCTATCAAGGCTACCAGGCGGTAGCGACAGATCGATTGATGGGGATAAAAAAATGTTATCTGGTTGGCACTGAGGAGTGTACACGAGAACTAACGTTTGAATATAAGCAAGTGGACGGTTCTTTCATCAATGAAAACCCGGCAGGCTCAGATGTAACCAATATACTAACAGCAGCTGACTTAAGAAAACACTACCCTGCTGACTCTAAAGAAGGGATGGCTGCTTACCATACAGTTGATCTGGACAATAAATATGGTGAGGACATCTGCTTTTATTCCGATCAAGACACCTTAGTATGCTCAATGGCTCAGGGGAATGGAATGTTTGCCTTTGATGAGGATATGTCTGATGCTTTTGGCTATAACAAAAGCCACTTCGATTACTACAGTGCTTTGAACTTCAGTGATATTAATGGTGATGGGTACGCAGACTTATGTATCGCTGACGATAGCGGTATCAAATGTGCGATTAATAATAAATCTGGCAAACTTAAAGCTCCTGCCTACATTTCAACCGGGCTTAATCACGAAACTGGTTATCAGTTGGCTGATGTAAACAGAGATGGTTTGGCTGACTTATGTGGTGCATCTGAAACAGAGTTCTTCTGTTACGCCAACAATGGTGGAGGTAGCTACTCGTCAACCAAAATAGTGTTGTCTTCTTCATCCTTTGCTAAAGAGTATCAGGTTTATACACCTTACTTGGACGAAGATGAGAGAAAGTTCAAATATATCGCTCCATCTCTTATGGACATGAATGGTGACCAGATTCCAGATTTATGTAGTGTCTCGAATAGCCAGTTCCAGTGTCGGGCTGGTCAGTACTCTTCCACAAATCAGCTATTGATAGCAACGTCGCCAGCGCAGTCTGTGTCGATATATCGAGTTATTCCTGATGAATTTGATACTAAATTTACTAGCGTAGATTTAGATGTACGCAGCCCTAATGGGAAGTACTTTCTGGCAAAAGAGATTAGCAATAAGTTCCCTGCCTATAGAAAAACAAATGAACGTATTACACTGACGACCCGTTTTCAGGATGTGAATTCAGATGGTCTGGTTGATTTGTGTTATGACTACGATGGTGAATTCTCATGTCATTTGAATACTGAGACAGGTTTTACCGAAAAAAAATATAAAACCACTTATTCCAGTCTTATCGCTGGACTGGATCGAAATACTACTTTATCGATCATAAGTTCTCTGAACTTTTCTGATATTAATACCGATGGTTATCCCGATCTGTGTTTAATGAAACAGGATAGACAGTATTGCTCATATAACAACGGTTCTGACTTTAGTGAGTTTGCAGTTCGATTAAGGATAGTATCCGATGCAGCTGTAATCACCTCGAACACGGAAGTATTTCAGAATTATATTCGGGCTCGATTAAATAATCACACACGCTTTATTAATAACAACGCAGTTAATGTATACGGTCGAGCGTTCTATCGTGCCGATGTTGGTACAGACGGGCGAAACGAAATGTGTATGAGGACTATTAACGGCATCGATTGTCATACTAATGAACAACAAAGCTATAATGGACTACTTGAAAAAGTAACAGATGCTTTTGGTAACCAAACTCGGTTTGAATACAAAAATGCTCGTCAGGGAATTTATTCTGAAAGTTCTGATTCTTTAGACGATTATATTCGGATTTATCCTCAGGGTTTATTGTTATCTGCTATGCAAATAGATTCTGGTGTCGGCGCTCCTGACAATAACTGGGAAACAGTGAGCTATAACTATAAAGACTTTGCATACAACCCGAAAACGTACGAATCTGGATTCAAATATATTTCCCAGAGCTCGGATTTGAAGAAGAAGTCTCAGACAACCGAGTTATACCTAAAGCAACACTTGGTTGGAAAAACTAGGAAAGTCACTGAATATCTGAATGATGTAAAAATTCAGGAAGTTCAACATGACTTTGTTGCCTCAGCGTTTAGTAAAGGGGTTGATACACGCCTTCTTTCAACAACAACAGTAAACTATGACCCTGAAAGCCCAAGCACGATAATACGAACTTCAACCCGTACTTTCTCTGAATTTGATGGCTACGGCTATGCTAAGGAAATCACCGAAATAAAAGCAGCCGCGAACCAGGTTAAGAAAGAAACAACCAGTATTGTATTTGATCACGATTCTGAGAATTGGATATTGGGAAAACCAGAAAGCCAAACCGTAACTCATGAATTAACTGGCGCAACGAATCAAACTAAAAAAGTTAACTTCGAATACTACCCCAGCACAATGGCTCTGCATAAGCAGATCTTCGAGAAAGATACTGACTACGAGAAAGAAATTGAATTTGAGTATTATTCGAATGGTTTAGTGAAAAATGAAAGAATAACTGGCCTAGTTAACGATACGGATAAGCAAACCCGTACCAGTAGTTATACTTATTCTACGATTGGTCAGAAGTTAACTGTGACGAATCCCTTAAATCAAACTGTTCGCTCTGAATATCATGCAATGTGTATGGCAGTAGAAAAGGAATACGATATCAATGATCGCCTTCTGGTAACTCACAAATATGATAACCACTGTCGTCGTTATGAAAGTATCCTATTGTCAGGTGATACCGTTTACTATGGCTTAAGCTGGGATCATGGTGTTACTGAGCGCCCGGCCAGTGCGATTTATACCAACAATATTATTTTAGTTGCCTCTGAGAGTACGGCATCAGGTAAATACAAAGCAGTTTATAAAGATCGCACCGGTCGTACGGTCAAGGAGATTTCGACCGTTGCTAAAACATCTTCTACTACAACTCAGTCTGCGACTTACAACTACTTCAATAATAAAGGTCAGTTGGTAGCGAATTCTCTTCCTGTAAAAATAGTGTCTGGTAGCAGTGAGCACGTTAATTGGGTTACCCATGGCTACGATGACTTTTTACGTCAAACGACTGTCACCGCAAAAGCCCCAGACAAACGCGATGCTACTCGAACAACGGATTATCATGGCTTAAAGACAACAGTTACGTTTAACGGTAAAACCAAGAAGTCCTCTGTTGGTGTGCTAGGCAAAGCGATATCCAAAACAGAGTTTGGAAAAACTGTCCATTTTTCTTATACCGCGATGGGAGAGTTATCCGATACAGTACAAAACAACGACGAAAATACCCGAATCACTATTCAATATGATGAATATGGATTCAAGACTAAGCAGATAGACCCAAGTGCCGGAACCTGGGAATATAAATACAACGCTTTCGGTGAACTTTATTGGCAAAAAGACGCTGAAGCCAATATTACCGTTAACGAATACGATGTTGCTGGTCGTCTGCATAAACGAACCACCAAAGAAGGTGTTTCGAACTGGGTTTTCCATGACAGCGGTAATGGCAATGGTGAATTAGACTACACAAATGCACCTGATGGCGTGAAGCGTTCTTACACTTATGATGCTAAAGGTCGTGTATCTGACGAATACTTATATCTTAATAATAAAGAAAAAAATCGTACTCATTATGTGTACGATAATTATAGTCGATTGATTACATCTGAATACAACAAGAATTCAGAAAAATCTGAGATGATCACACCGGTTAAAAAGAATTACGATTTGGCTGGCCGTATTTCTCAAGTTCTAATGCCAGCGAATAAGTTGAAAAGTTATGACTATAAAGCGATAGAAAATCAGTATGTAAGTGTGATAAATCAAATCGCGGACATTGACAGGAAAATATCTTCAATCGAGTATCGGATTAAATATCACGCCCAGGCTATTACAAAATACTCAAGTAAAGTATCTGAATATAAGAGGCTAACTATTTCAGTTCAGCCAAATTTGAAGCCTATACAAGATTTAATTGATAGACACAAAAATACACTAGATCGATATAGTAGAACCTTAGAAGATATCATGGAAAAGGTCGGACGCTATGGTGGTTTGAGTTCAGATAAAAAATATGAATACCAGGGATACAACTCTTCTAGTCAAACTCATACTTTTGCATATAGAGAATGTGCAAAAACAGTTGTTCGTGCCTTCTTCTTTAAACGTTGCAGTCGATACGAGTCGGGAGCATTTGGTATATCTCGTGACGATTTCAAGGTACTGGATTCAAACTCTCTCTATGGGCCCGACGCTTGCCAAACTAGAAAGTCGCGTTGGAGCTTATCTAGAAAAATTCTTGATAGATATGACTATTATCATGTCAGACGAGGTGTAGTTCCTGGTGGGCGTAGTGGGCCGCAAAATGGTCTAATATACACAGTATGCAATAAGACAAAATTGAAGTTTAATGTAGCTGATATTTTCCTAAAGATGGCACAGCATTACAGGACTTTAGTAACCAATGAAACCAATATGATTAGGCATTTGGAAGATACTAAGTCAAAGGTTTCAAAAGATAAACTGACTGTACTAAAAGAAACTGTCAAATATAGAGATTCCTGGGCTCCTGTCTCCATCTCTCCGTTAGTTCTGGTGCCGGTAAAAGTTCCATATGATGCAAGAGAAGCAGTCATTATGGAGCGCCAGGAAGCACTAGAGTACTATCAAGGCCGTATTGCACACTATGAGGCCTTAGCGAAACCTCATACTGATACAAAGATAGAGCTAAGTGCAGAAAAAGCGATTACCGAGGCCAGTGCCAAAACACTAAAAGATGCTAAAAAAGCACTGCTGAAAAATATCGAGTCTTTTACTTCCCTCGCTCTATTGAAGGATGGTGCTGAAAAACAGCAACAACTCAGTGATTCAGACTTAGTTGTTTGGGCAGCATTGAACTATGATGCACAAGGTCGTTTGAAAGACGAGTTATTTGGTAATGGCCTAATTACACGTCGTGCCGTTAACTCTGAAACCACAATGGTCGACACCATTACCACGGCTAAGGTTGATGGCACAAAATTAAGTGAACTGGATTACGCTTATACCACTGAAGGCAATCTGGACGAAAAAACAGATAACATTCGTAACCTGACCGAGAGTTATACCTACAGTGATAACCAGCTGGATACCTGGACTATCTCGTTAAATAACTCACAGATCATGAGTCGTGATTACGACTACGATAGTTTGGGTAATATTACTCAGAAGTCCTCCTCGCTCAATAGTTACGTTTACGAAACGAGTGGTAAACCTTATCGCCTATCGTCCTTTGGCAATAAAACTGTTTCCTACGATAACAAAGGTTTTATCACCTCGGGTAACGGCCGTAGTTATAGCTGGACAAGTTTTGGTAAACCGTTAAGTATCAGCTACCAGGGCAAAATAACGGCATTTAAGTACGATTCCGGGAACAGCCGTACGGTGAAAACCGATTCTCAGGGAACAACTTATTACATTTCTTCAGGTTATGAGCAGCTGCATAAACCCAATGGTGATATCGTTCATCGCTATCACATTAAGAATGGTTATCAAACGGTTTCTACCATTGAGCGGTTTGAATACGCAGAAGCTGTAAAAGCTGGAGAAGCTGATACTCGTCAGCAGGATAAGGTGTCCTATTATGCACGAGATATCCTCGGTTCAGGTGTGCTGATTACAGGCTCTCGTGGTGAGGTTCTGAAACATCGCCAATACACGCCGTATGGTGAGGCGGTCGATATTTCCAGTCTAAACTCACGCCAGACTTTAGAGACTGATTCGGCAGTCACCGAGTTTCTTAACTCGCAGCAAGATGCAGTCGCGCTGGCCGAGCAAGAGCTGAACGTTGATGCAAAGTTGCTGGGGCGGGTTTTGAGTGTTACCAGCGTAAAAGATCAGCTCAAGGGGTTTACGGCTCATGAAGAGTTGGCTGATGTTGGTCTAGTGCATATGAATGCCCGTTTGTATGACCCTGTGCTTGGACGTTTTGTTAGCCCGGATAGTGTTATCCCGGATGCTGGTAAACCGCTGGCGTATAACCGCTATGCGTATGTATATAATAATCCGGCGCTGGCGTCAGATCCCAGTGGGCATTTTCCTTGGGCAGTGATAGGAGCAGCTATGTATTTTACCGCTTCTCATGCGTATTCAGATAGCCCTGTTCACCATATTGCTTCTACCGTTTTACTCGCTATTGCTATAGGTAAGTGGGATGCGCTTGTTGGCTACAGTCCAGGTTTAATTGCAGGAGGGACTACGCTAGTAACCAGCGCAGCGGTTAGCGGTCGTATAGGCCCGGCTGAAATGCGCTCAGCCGCGTTTTCTGCGATAGGGGCAGAGCTGACTAAAGGAATTGGCCACGGTGGAACAAATGGCGGTCCGTTATTTGGAGAAGGTAACTGGCATATAACGGCGCTCGCACACGGTGTTGCTCAGGGGACGCTTGGGTGGATCTCAAACGATAATTTCTGGACGGGATTTGTATCGGGTGTGGCTAGTCATGTGTCGGGCCATTTTGCTGGTCAATACATTGGCGGAAATGATGTAGGAAATTATTTCGCTCGCTCAGCTGTTGCGGTAACAACTTCTGCCTTGTTATCAGGGGCTACTGGCGGAGATGCCATGCAAGCTGCAATGACTGCCACGCTTGTGCATTTGTTTAACTATGAAGGGAAAGGTTGTGGTCAAATGTGCAGAAAAAGGCGTCACCCTAAAGAAGATAGGCTTGTTATTCTTACTGTAGAGGGAGATATTCCTGGCACTGCGATTTTCAACCTTCTATTTAAACCGGAAACTCCTTTGCCGACCGGAGGTGAATATGCAGTTGGTGTGCTGGAGTATGCCGAGGGGGGAGCAAAACCTTATGAAAAGCCTAATATCGAGTATGATTTTGGAGGTGGTGGTGCTAGGGGGTTAATTGCTTTCGATATTAAGTCGCCAGACTCAGCATTAACTACGAATTTCGTTTATGGATTGGGCTTCAGGCTTCACCATGATAGTAGTGGTGCTATTTCAGGGGTTGGGTTTGCAGTAGGTTTTTCTGGGAAATCTGGATTTTTTCCTAGTCAATATAATAAGTTAGAAATTAGTCATGGCGCTACGGTACTAGAGTGATGGATCTTATAAATTCAGAAGTTTTTTTTAGCCTATTTATTGTGTCGTCTGTAGTAATGAACTTCTTGATCAAGAACGAGGAGGATGATGGGCCAATACACTTATTAGGCTTATTCGCTTACTTCTTTGACACATCAAATTTAACTAAACTTGGTCTCATTTTTAGGTGGATAGCGCTGATATCAGGGGTATTGGCACTCCTGACATATTTCTTTTTTGAAATATAGTGTACAGATTGGTTAATTGTATCCGACTTTTTAAACTAGCTTCGAAGATTATCCGTGATTGATGTTTCTTTTCAGGATCAATATTGCTTAAGTGATGTTAAGCCTTTCAATCAATAGATATTCTTCTGCAATATTAGTCTATTTACTACCTATAATTAAAGCTAGCGCTCTTAAAAAAATTCAGCATTTGGAAATTAATTTGATCTGATTTGGATAGGAATTATTAAAATTAATGATTGATTTTTTTGGGGCGCAAACTTTCAAAAAAGAATTTTGTTGCATCATTTCATTAATAGCTGACTGCTATAATCATTGTTCCATTATTTTTATTTTTGCAGGGTTGTTAAGGTCAGGGTGTATTGTGAAAAAATATTTTTATTGATTGTTCTTATTCTTTCATCAGTTTGTTCTGCTGGATCCATTCAATGTAATGGCCATGTAGATAAGATCGGGTTCCACGCTAATAATAAGCTAATGCTGAAAATCAGCAGTATGAATAAGGCTGTTTTGATTTGCGATACTGAATCAAAATGGACAGTAAATGGAACAGGCTATAAAACTGGCCCTGAAATATGTAAGGCTATGTTGTCAATGCTAATACATGCGAAGGCAACGAAGGCTGATATTGAGTGCTCAGCTGACCGGTAAGAAAGTTAGGGTTCGTTATGAAACTCAAGATAATTGTCAATTTGGCAAGGTAACATCAGCATATATCATCAAATAGCGACTTTGATGAAGGCTACCAATTTTTTATAAATGAGTTATTAATAACCGGCTGGATTACTCCAGCCACTTATCCCATAAACGAATCACTTCCGCCTTCTGCTCAGCAATATTCAACTGTTGCTGAGCGTCCACATCCAACACCAACTTCTCTTTCTGCAACGCGCGACGGTGCGACTCCGCTCGGTAATTCAGATAAATCCCCTGTAGCTTCTCAGTATCCTCCACCGCCATTAAACCGGTCTCAGCAAAGCCATCGAGAATGCGCATATTATCGGTATAAGTCAGTAGCGACGGATGCTGCTGTACATTCGCCAGCACGCCATACTGCACAATAAACTCGATATCAACAATGCCGCCTTTATCCTGCTTCAGATGATATTTACCTTCGGCCTGAGAGTTTTTAGCGTCTTCGCCCCCTTTCTCAACACCTAAGTGGTCGCGCATTTTCTGACGCATGTCGCGTACGTCTTTCTGTAGTGTTTCCAGTTCGCGTGGCTGGGATAAAATCTGCTGACGAATTTCCTGATACTGATGAATAGTATCGTCGCTGCCGCACACCGCACGGGCACGAACCAGCGCCTGATGCTCCCAGGTCCAGGCATGCTTCTGCTGGTATTCATCAAAGGCTTTCATCGACGCCACAATCATGCCGGAGTTACCGGACGGACGCAGGCGCATATCCACTTCGTACAAATCACCGGAGCGGGTTTGTGTGGTCATGATATGAATCATGCGCTGACCCATGCGGGTGTAAAACACACCGTTATCCTGGCTGCGATCACCATTGGTATAACGGTTTGGCGTAGAACTGTGTAAGAAAACCAGATCGAGATCGGAGCTGTAACTCAGCTCTAAACCACCGACTTTACCGTAACCAATCACGGCAAATTCCGGCTCGGTAACCGGCTCTTTATCAGCGTTGGTTGGATAACCGTATTTGGCGACCATCTGTTGCCACGACAACCACATGACTTTATTCACAACCACTTCCGCTAAATAAGTCAGATAATCACTGACCTTCATTAACGGCAGAGCGTCCATCACTTCACAGGCCGCCGCACGTAATTTATGTGCGCGCACAAACTGACGCAGCTGTTCCATTTGTTGTTCAAGGTCGTCTTCGTCGATGCGTAATAAACGCAGATCCAATTCTTCCGCCAGTTCTTTTTTTTCTGGCAGACGATACAGACTTTCCGGAACCAATAATTCATCCAGAAGCAGCGGTGTTTTAGCAATATATTCCGCCACCCAAACCGACGCGCCGCACAGCTTAACCAGCTGAGTTAATGCCTGAGGGTTTTCTTTTAATAACACCAGGTACGCAGTTCGACGTAATACCGCTTCCAGCAGAGGAATAACACGCTCTAATGTGTTCACTGGATTTTTATTCGACCACAGTTCTTTTAATAACAATGGCATTAATGCATCAAGGCGCTCGCGGCCAATTTGTTGCATCATTGCGACGGCTTTGGAATCCCGGAATTGGCTTAATCGTTCGCAAACGGCATCCGAGTTGATACAGGGGTGCTGCTGTAAAAACGCTTCTTCAGCACTGCCGTGTAATTCGCCGTGCCATAAATCCAGCCAGGTATGTTCTTCCTGTTGGGATTGTTCGTCTTCTTCCTCGGCGGCAACAATTTGCGCAAAGTGAAACTTTACCTTCTCCCGATGAGCATCCAGAGCAACAATATAATTTGACCAGTCATCAAACCCGAGCGACCAGGCAACCCTAAGCTGATTAATATCATCGACCGGTAGTTGCTGAGTTTGTTCATCGTTTAATGCCTGAATGGCGTGTTCGCTGTCACGCAGGAAGACATACGCTTTTTTCAGTTCGTCGCAGGCGCCAGCTGGTAAGTAACCATCGGCGGCAAGAATATCCAGAACCTTTAATAACTCGCGGGTTTGCAGTTGATCGTCCTGACCACCGCGAATTAACTGGAACGCCTGCACGATAAATTCGACTTCACGAATGCCGCCCGGACCAAGTTTGACGTTCATCTCTAAACCACGACGACGCACCTCAGCGTTGATCATGGCTTTCATAGAACGTAATGACTCAAACGCGCTGTAGTCGATGTAAGCGCGGTAGGTAAACGGACGCAGAATGTTCAACAGTTCCTGAGCGTGCTCGTTAGTTTCGCCGGTCATAACCCGAGCTTTGACCATGGCGTACCTTTCCCAGTCACGGCCTTGATTCTGGTAGTACTCTTCCATCGAAGCGAAGTTCATCACCAGTGGACCACTCTGACCATAAGGCCGCAGGCGCATATCGGTGCGGAACACAAAACCGTCGATGGTGGTTTTATCCAGCGCCAGAATCAGTTTCTGGCCGAGCTTAATAAAATATTCCTGATTGGTGATCACCTTCGGGCCGGTGGTGTCGCCACTTTGTGGATAAGTAAAAATCAGGTCAATGTCGGAACTCAGATTTAATTCATACGCTCCGAGTTTACCCATGCCGAGTACAAGCAGTTGTTGTTCCTCGCCGCTGGTTTTACCGATCGGTGCGCCGTGGCGTTGCTGCAATAGCTGGCCAATAAAGTCGATGGAGCGTGATACACATTCATCCGCCAGATCGGACAACGCCCGGGTGGTTTGCAGGGTGGAGGCTAAGCGCAGCTGATCGCGCCAGATAATCTGCACCATGGCACGGCGACGTAATTTACGCAGAGCGACATGCCACAATTCTTCTTTTTTCGAAGTGGGTGTGTCGTCGCTGTTGGCTTCGGTGGCCAGTTCATCCAGCCAGGCGCTGATCTGAGCCCGGCTCAGTGGCTGACTGATGGCATCGCTGCGAATAATATCAGTAAAAAAAGCCGCGTCTTTTGGCAGAGACTCGGCCACAAACGAACTGAGGGTGAGTACCCGCTGCGCCTGTTGCTGCTGAGTTTCCGACAACTCGTCCCACAGTCCGGGCCAATCAAGGCCAAAGCGTGCACCAATATCAGTGAGCTGGGCTTGTTGGGTTTGCCAGAGGGGAAGCAGCAGATCATTCATAGTGTTATTTGTTTCCTTAACGGAGGCGGCGCTTTGCTATCATTGATTGAAAAGTCATTTAGATGAAGACGAGATCTCTTTTATGCTACACTGCGCCGCCGCAAGGAGGCGTAGCATGCGATCAATGTATTCAATATCGGCGCGACAGCATATCAGAAGTATCAGTATAGCAATGGTAACCCTGTTGCTATCTGCATGTATGGTGTCATCCGGTGCCAGTCAACAACTTGATACTGAGCAAGATAGTTCTGCATCCGCCTCTTTACGTATCGATCAGTTTCATTGGCGTTCTCAATCGTCATCGGCGTTATGGCAGATTTCCGACAGCAGTGCCGAAGCAGCACTCAGCCTGGGAAGTCGAACGACTGGTTCGCTGCGTATTACGCCAGTAAATCTGTCGCCAAACCGGTTATTCAAATATCGTCAGATTGAACTCAGTTTAAAGCTGGCAAAGTCACGTTTTGGTCAGGCAAAACCAGAACAGATCCTCTTTTGTGGTATTCCACTTAGCTCGCTGGGGAAATTTCGGTTGAAATGGAATGCGAGTATGTCAATTAAGATACCTACTCAAAAATTACCTGAAACCTGCCAGGCTGATCTGGAGTTGATCTTTCAGCTGAAGGCATTTGATCAGCCGGTAAGTATTACTATTTCAAATATTACATTTTTTGTTACACCGTAAGGAATTTTATGAACAGGATTGTTAGCCTGCTTGCAATGGGTTTGTCAGCAAGTGTGATGGCATCAGATAAAACAGAAATTAAAGCTGCCAATCCATACCTGGCATTTTTACCATCCACTGTTGAGCCAGACTATAAATATTGGAAAAAAAGAACAGCTGAGCAAGGGCAGGCGCGTGCTTCTTCAATGAAGTCATTATATAAATTTTCGCTACCAGCAACCTACAAAGCATCGGGTAATAATGTATCGTTTGAAAGTGCTGATGTATTGACTGGGTTTTCAACGGATGAAAATAATTTTGCCTTAATTTCTGGAACTCTGAAGCAGCCACCCGAGGATCAGGGTCCGGACGATGATAACCCGCCACAATCTACACAAATCGTCTCGGAAGAAGAAAATGGCAGTACTTTACTTGCTCAGGTTGTTCCTGTTCCAGCAATAGGTGGTCTGACCTCTATTTCCGGTGAAATTGGTGACGGGGTTTATGGTCGTACCGGAACCGGTGACTTCGATTTTTATCGCTTGGATAATGTTGCTGCTGATATTACTCTGACGTTTGATATCGACGCTGAAAATATTGGAAGCGGGCTCGATTCCTACCTTGCTTTATATAACGCCAACGGCCAGTCGATCGCTACTAATGATGATTTCAGTGGTTTCGATAGCCGGATTCAATATACCTTTACCGAGGATGGCACGTATTATGTTCAAGTTCGATCTTACGATAGTTCACAGCGAGATATTACGGATCCGTCATCCGGGAACGGTGTTAGGTCTGAAGGCCTGTATCAGTTGAATATCACCCAGGGTGATCTAGTTATCGATGATGGTGACAGTAACCTCGGTACTCTGAAGCAATATTTCGCTATTGATCTAAAAGCGGGTGATGTGTTGGAAATTGCGGCTAGCCGGCCAGAATTTTCAGATTCTTTTGCTCAGAAGTTAAGAACTCGTCTTTACAATGCAGAAGAAGAAGTTCTGCTTGAACCTGAATTGAATATGGCAGCTTTTTTACCTGCTTTTTCCCCAGTTGGTGTTTTATATGGTGATACGGGTTTTGCTTATGTTGCCACAGAAAATGGCCGCTATTATGTAAGTATTGAATACACTCAACCAGCGCCTGTGAAATATCAGGCTTCTGCGGTGGTATACCGGCCTAAGCTGGGGAGAAACTTTGATGAAGAGCAGATCCTTTTCGTGGATTTTGATGGCGAGACGATTAACAGCCAAGCTCTATTTGATGGTTCTGCTGAAGAAGCGGCGCTATCTGCGTTGCGTAATTTCCTGCCAGCGTGGGGATTAGGAGCTGAGCATGAAAACTCCGTCATTGATGCCATTCTGGCGGTTATGGAACAGCAACTGAATACTGACCTTAAAGAGCATGGTAATAATCCAAAGACATCAATAAAAATACTCAACAGTCGTGATCATGACGATTCGTTTGGAGATGAAAACGTATCGAGAATTATCATCGGGGGCACAGTCGCAGAGTTGACTGTCGAAACTATTGGTATCGCTCAATCTATCGATCCGGGCAACTTTATTACCAATGAAACTGCTGTGGTATTACTCGATACGCTGAGTGAGCCGGCTAATGGTTACCCGGATTCGATTAACGCTTTTCCAACCGATGGAACTATTACCAGTAAAATTGATTTGATTGGCCGAATGGTTGGCAGCGTTGCCTCTCATGAAGCAGGCCACTTTTTGGCTAATTTTCATACGGAGAATAGCAATGACGTTGTCAGTGTGATGGATCAGGGTGGTAATCTGAGTCAATTGGTGGGTTTAACGGGGGACCAGGTCTACAGCGTGGGCGCGACACCATTGCCGGCTTTTGTTAAGGATGTTCGTGCTGCCAACGAAGGCCTGGGTGGGTTATCAGACTCGCTGAATACGATGGCATTTGGACTTACGAAAGGAGACCCTTACATTGCACCGAATCCAGAGCCTACACCCGAGCCTACACCAGAGCCTACGCCTGATCCCGGCGACTCTGTGTCTGATAAGGATGGAGCGGTAGCAACTGGGTCTTCAGGTTCGGGAGGCTCAGGCGGTGCTGTATTCTGGTTGTTGCTGCTTATCCCGCTTATTTTGCGCCGAGCAAACTGATTTTTGTTTCTACTTATCCGGCAGCTGATATTATTCGCAGATCGTTTTCATTGTGGATTGCAGCTGTCGGATGTCCGCCAAAAATTCCCCTTCTTCAGATAATAAACGCAAACCTGCGAAATCTCGTGCGAAGTCTGCTCAGACACGCTCTGAACCTCAACGTAAATTCGCTAAACAGCCCTTTTCATTCTGGCGCTGGTTCTGGCGCTTGACCTTGATCGTGGTTGTTGGGCTGGCGGCTTATATGGTGTACCTCGATGCCCAGGTTCGTGCTCAGTTCGATGGCAAAAAGTGGAATCTGCCAGCCAAAGTTTATGCCCGGCCACTGGTGTTGTATCCGGGTTTAGAACTGAATAAAGGCCAATTGTTAGCGGAATTAAAATGGGCTGATTACAAGCAGTCAGCGGATGCTGCTGTGCCGGGCACGTTCGCTCGCCGCGGTGATGACTGGATTATTCACCGCCGCGCTTTTCCGTTCTGGGATGGCTCGCAGCCGTCGCAGCATGTTCGGGTTGCGTTTGAGGATCAGCAGGTTGAACACATTCGTTCAATGACCGGCGATGACATTGCGCTGATGCGCCTCGAGCCACAATACATCGGCGGGATTTTTCCGGCGCACAACGAAGATCGTGAACTGGTCACTCTCGATGATGTGCCACCAACATTAATTGCCGCGTTAATTGTCACCGAGGATAAAGCCTTTTTTGAACATTGGGGCGTTTCTTTCCGGGGTATTATCCGGGCAATGCTGGCGAATGTCCGGGCTGGCGGTTTTGTTCAGGGTGGTTCTACGCTGACTCAGCAGTTAATTAAAAACTTCTTTTTAACCAGCGAGCGCACGCTGAAGCGCAAAGCTCAGGAAGCACTTATGGCGCTACTACTGGAGCTGCATTACTCCAAAGAAGAAATTCTCCAGGCTTACTTAAATGAGGTCTATTTGGGTCAGGCCGGGCGCCGGGCGATTCATGGCTTCGGTTTAGCCGCGCGTTTTTATTTCGGAAAATCGGTGCGCGAATTAAATCTTGCGGAAATTGCCACGTTGGTTGGTCTGGTAAAGGGAGCGTCGTATTACAACCCGAAGCGTAATCCTAATCGTGCCCGTGACCGACGCGATTTAATTCTGGGGTTAATGGCTGAAAACGGCATTATTTCAGAGAAACAACGCATTTTGGCTCAGGGGCAGCCGTTACAAACCGCCAATTCCCGGCGAGCCGGGCAGCGAGAATATCCTGCCTTTCTTGAGTTGGCGAAGAAACAATTACAGCGCGATTATCGTTTGGAGGATCTGCAGAACGAAGGTTTACGGATTTTCACCACGCTCGACCCATGGGTGCAGCACTCGCTGGAGAAAGCTGCACTCGGGCATCTGAAGAGTCTCGAACGCTGGCAGCCCAGACAAAAAGGGCAGCTTGAGACGGCAGCCGTGATCACCAGTGTGGATGGTGGCGAAGTAAGGGCATTATTAGGTTCCCGACGCACCGAGTTTTTCGGCTATAACCGTGCGGTGAGCATGCAACGCTCGATTGGCTCGCTGGCGAAACCGGCGGTGTATTTAACCGCACTGAATTCCGGCCAGTATCACTGGGGCAGCCCGGTGAGTGATGCCCCGGTGAGTGTCGCCGGACCGGGTGATCAGGTATGGCAACCGAAAAACTACGATCGCAAAAGTCATGGCACCTTGCCGATGGCCGATGCACTGGCGCGTTCTCTTAACCAGTCAACCGCAAGGTTGGGCATGAAAGTGGGTCTGGAAAATGTGGTAAATACCTTTCAGCAGCTGGGTCTGAAAAAAGAAATTCCACCATATCCATCGATTTTACTAGGGGCCGTTGATGCATCGCCGCTGGAAGTGGCGAGCATGTATCAAACCATTGCTTCGCAAGGTTTCGCCACGCCGTTGCGTGCCATTGAAGCGGTTACCACGGCACGCGGTAGTACGTTATCTTCTTACGCAATTGAAGGTGAACAACGATTCGATCCACAAAAAATATCCTGGCTGAGGTACGGCATGGAGCAGGTGGCGCTGAGAGGCACGGCCAAGCGACTGGATAAAGAACTGGGTGGACCACTGGCGGCGAAAACCGGCACCAGTGATGATCAGCGCGATGCCTGGTTCGCGGGGTTCGATAATCGTTACTTAGGCGTGATGTGGGTTGGTCGAGATGATAATCAACCAATGCCGTTTGCAGGCAGCAGTGCCGCATTACCGATATGGCTGAGTACTTTCAAGCAGGTTGGTGTTGAGCCATTGCAACCAGACAGTGAATTAATCTGGCTACCGGTTGATAAGCAGGGCAATCAACTACAGGACGGTTGTTCCGGCAAGTTGTACCCTTTTGTCAGTGAGCGGGTCCAGGTGCAGCGTAATGGTTGTCGTGCGCCGAAGGCCGTGCCACGGCCAGAACAGGAAAAGTCTGGCTGGCTGGATTGGTTGTTCTGAGACAATAGAGAGATCAATCATACCTATCATAGGTTACGGCAGATCCAGTGGGTTTAGCAGGGCGATAATCGGGTGATAATAGGGCGATAGTGCAGCACTGTCGCGTTGCCACGATGTCATTCTGTACTTTATTTCTACCACCCTTCATCATGGCGCTTTGATCTGGACCCGGGCTTGAAATAAGCGATGGTCTGCTGTTTCTTTTAGGAAGGTTGTTCTCTTGATTGGTCATTACGCTCCGCCTGCTGTTTCTGCCTTTAAACCCTTGCTTATGTGTCTGGGGGTTGTGGCGTTAATCGCTTGTTCTGCACCACCGAAACAACCGGACGATTATGAAGTCAGCTCGGCATCATTACCGGATGTCAGTCGTCAGGCGACACCCTCTGTGACTCGCA
Source organism: Saccharospirillaceae bacterium (assembly GCA_022448365.1). NCBI lineage: Bacteria > Pseudomonadati > Pseudomonadota > Gammaproteobacteria > Oceanospirillales > Saccharospirillaceae > Saccharospirillaceae bacterium. The sequence goes on from JAKVCS010000005.1 coordinate 393,973, forward strand.
ATGATTCGGTGAGCCGTGAGTCTCTGTTGTTGGCATCGCTGGAACAGGGAAATCATCATCCGGCGATTGCGGCTCTGTTTCATCAGGCGGAGCAGGCGCGACAGAAACGTCAATGGCGTAAAGCACTGAAATACCTTGATCAGGCACGACAGATTCAGCCGCGGAATGCAGCGGTGTTGTATCGTCAGGCTTGGGTGAATCTGCGTCTGGGTCAGGCAAGCCAGGCAGAGCAGTTGCTGTTACGAGCGAAGGTGTTTTCCACTCAGGATCAGAATCTGACGCGACGGCTGAACTGGTTGTTGGCGGATGCGCTGGATGCACAAGGAAAAGGGCAAAAGGCCCGGGAAGCACGTGCCCGTGCTACCCGGTAACTGTGTTGTCGGTAATCAGACCCGGAACTGTGTCAGCAGGCCACGCAGATCCGATGCCATAGTCACTAGCTGACCGGCGCTGCGATTGGCATCGCTGGCCTGTTCTGAGGTTGTTTCGCTAATATCCCGAATGGTGCTGAGATTGCCGTTTACTTCGCCAATGGCAGAGTTTTGCTCTTCCAGTGCGCGGGCAATCTGCTGATTCATATGATAAATATCGCTGACGGCCTGCTTCATACTTGCCAGTCGCTCACTGGTCAGTGTGATTTGATCGACGCTGGAATGTACCCCGGATTTACTGGTGTCCATGGCCCCAACGGCTTCGCTTGACCCTTTTTGTAAGCGTTCGATCATACGCTGAATTTCTTCAGTACTCTCGTGAGTGCGGGAGGCCAGTGTTCTCACTTCGTCTGCCACGACGGCAAAGCCACGGCCTTGCTCGCCGGCACGGGCGGCTTCAATTGCTGCGTTTAATGCCAGCAAGTTGGTTTGTTCAGCAATGCCCTGAATGACCGATAACACTGAACCAATGTTGTTGCTTTCGCTATCGAGGTTCTGAATCACTTCGTTAGCACGATCAATATTGTTGGCCAGGTCCTCAATGGTGTTGCGCGCAGCGCTGATGCCTTTTTCACTTTCGATGGATACATCATTGGCTTGCTGAGCCGCCTCGGCCGCCTGACGAGAGTGGTTGTTGATTTCACTCATCGAAGTCGTCATCTCAGTGGTTGCAGTTGCGATCAGGTCCGTTTCACTGTGTTGGGTGTTGGCACCTTCACTCATGGTTTGTGTGGTGCGGGAGAAGTCTTCGCCAACATCGTTAATTTTCATCGACAGCTGATTGGCCTGACTCACCAGGTCGTTCATTAGCATAAAAAACTCGTTAAACGAGCGGGTAAACGGGCCTTGCGGGTCCTCAACCTGGAAGGTCAGATCGATCTCGCCATGTTTGCTGATGTGCTCACCAATTTCCGCCAGTTCAGCATTCTGCTGAAATTCGTCCCAGCTTTTGCGCGCCAGATAAATTAACGCACCGGATTCAACGACCACGAACAGCGCATGCAATAGCACGATATTGATGCCGCTGCGGTTTTCAAACACCCAAACATTGGCACCGCTTTCCTGTAAGTAATTAAACAGCAGATGATGCACGGCGATGGTGCCAGTAGCCGCCAGGATGGGCAGCATATCACGGTAGTAAAGCAACATTGCCAGCAGCACAAAGATGCCGAAATGCATTTCCAGCATGCCATGCGCCTGGTGAATCTGCAGTGCCGCAAAAATCATCAGGGATACGCCAAAGGCAATCCGTGACCAGCGACTGCATGGCGCCGCTTTACTGATGGCGATGGGGATCAATAGTGCTGGCAGACCAATTAACAGGGCTTCACTCCAGGTGTTGTACCAGCTGGCCAACAGAAGTGATATCACAAACAAAGCGGCAGTTATTACCGTAAAGAAGGCATCAGCCTGGCGATAGAAATTCTGATAGATTTGGCTCACAGTGAAATCCTGATCCTGAAGTTTGAATCGATGTCACAAAGCGACAATTACTACTCAAAGTGTAGGTCAGGAATTATATTCTGCTATCGAGAATCGGTAAGAGATAACCAACGATCACTACAAATTACATAAGGCAGTAAAGTCAGCCCCAGCCAACTCCAATGCTGGCCCGGATCCCCCAGAGACGAGCGCAGATCCAGCCCGAAATAACTGAGGCACAGGGCCAACCAAAACAGCAGGATCGCACTGAAGGTCCAATCTTTTCGTTTGAGGATGGGCAGCGCAAATGTAATCACGCCAACAGCCAGCACAACCATTAGCCAGTATTCGAGCCACTCTGTGGTGCGGGTGAGGGCAAACATGGCACATATCGCCAATAAAATGCGGCCCCAGATGCCACGATCCCAGTCATAGCCTATTGCTTTGGCTAAACCGTTTATCACCATCAGGGGTAACGCAGCGTAAACTGCCAGCTGCTCCATTAACCCGACCAGCTGGTTGAAGTCTTTATTCGCCGCTATGCCGGGAGCTGATTCATTGATAATGACAAGCGTCGCCGCCAGCAGAAACATCAAGCTGCTGGCGAACAAGGCCGCGCGATTTCCGTTACCAGGGAGGTGATCCTGGTCGGCCGGCTGTAAGCGGTTCTGCCATAACAACACCGCTGCTGTAATCAACAATATAAAAGGATGGATGCTCACCAGGTTATCCCGCTCCGTTAGCCTTTCAGGTTCGTCATGACATGTTCTGCTGCGGCAATGGTTGCTTCGATGTCTTGTTCGCTGTGCGCGATCGACATAAAGCCGGCTTCGAACGAACTCGGTGCCAGATACACACCCTGTTGCAGCATGCCATGGAAGAATTGGTTGAACCGTTCGCCATCACATTGCTCGGCCACATCTTTAAAGCAGGTCACTTCATCCAATTCGGTGAAGAACAAACCGAACATCGATCCTGCGGAGTTGCTGGAGAACGGAATCCCTCGTTTATCGGCGGCTGCCTGGAAACCATCCAGCATTTGTTTAACACGTGCCTCCAGTTGCGGGTAGAACCCCGGCTGCTGAATGGCTTTCAGCATCGCCAGGCCAGCTGCCATCGCCAATGGATTACCAGACAGAGTGCCTGCTTGATAAACCGGGCCTAATGGCGCCAGATATTCCATGATTTCGCGTTTGCCACCAAAAGCGCCTACCGGCAGACCACCACCAATCACTTTACCCAGACAGGTCATATCAGGAGTAACGCCGTACCACTGCTGCGCACCACCGAGAGACACACGGAAGCCACTCATGACTTCATCAAAAATCAGCACAATACCGTGTACGTCGCACAATTCGCGCAGACCCAGCAGGAAGGATTTACTCGGTGGAATGCAGTTCATGTTGCCAGCAACCGGTTCGATGATGACACAGGCAACCTGATCGCCGATCTGTGCAAAGCATTCTTTGACCGAATCCAGGTCGTTGTAGTTCAGGGTCACCGTGTTCTCCGCTACCGCGGCGGGTACTCCGGGAGAGGTTGGTACGCCAAGCGTTAGCATGCCGGAACCGGCTTTGACCAACAGGGAATCTGCGTGGCCGTGATAACAACCTTCAAACTTCACCAGTTTGTCGCGACCGGTAAAGCCACGAGCCAGTCGAATTGCACTCATGGTCGCTTCGGTACCTGAGTTCACCATGCGCACCATATCCATCGATGGGATCAGTTTGCAGACTTCGCTGGCCATGGTGGTTTCAATGCCGGTTGGGGCGCCAAAGCTCAGGCCGTTAACCATTTGTGCCTGAACCGCTTCGATGATGACCGGTGCGCTGTGGCCCAGAATCATTGGTCCCCACGAACCAACGTAGTCGATGTATTGATTGCCGTCGGCATCGTGAACGTAAGCGCCCTTAGCGTGATCGAAGAAGATTGGAGTGCCGCCCACACCTTTAAAAGCACGAACCGGGGAATTCACGCCACCCGGAATATGCTTCTGAGCCTGTGCAAAAAGTTGTTCAGATTGTGAGATGGAGTAGGACATAAATTTCTCGATTCTGTTTTCAATGCTTTAAAAAATGTTGGGTGTAGCTCTTATTAGTGGTGAGACCGCGACCCTGTGTGTCGTTCGTTATGCCAGCAGCGGGTTTAAAACGGTTTAACCACCACCATGATGACAATAAACACCAGCAGAAATACCGGCACTTCGTTAAACCAGCGGTAAAATACATGAGTGCGCTGGTTTAAATCATCACGGAAAACCTTCACCAGATGGCCGCAATAAAAATGGTAAACCAGCAAGAGTGCGACGGCTGTCAGCTTGGCGTGCATCCAGCCGCTGGAAAAATAATAAGACGCGTTAAACGTGAGTAACCAGATACCCAATGCCACGACGATAACCATCGAGGGCATCATAATACCGCGATACAGTTTACGCTCCATAATCTTGAACCGTTCCTGAGAAACGGCGTCGTCAGCGCTGGCATGGTAAACAAATAAGCGAGGCAGATAAAAAATGGCGGCGAACCAGGTCACTACCGCAATAATATGGAAGGCTTTCACCCACAGCATCAGGTTGCTCCGTTACGCAGACCTGTTTACCGGTCTGTCGTTGTTTTCTAATTCGGTTGGTAACGATAAAAGTGCTCAATGCGCTCGCGTGATACCACACCCACGCATCGCTGCTCACCGGTATCACGATATACCGCCAACCATTGTAATTGACTCGCCTGCATCTGGTCTAAGGCATCTTGTAAATTTGCCTTGAGAGAGATGCGGCCTACTTCTTCACGATCACCGGGCATAGCAATCAGATCGAGTGTTGGCGGGCGCTCGTGTTCGGCGTCATACACCATGGCCAACGCCAGGTCGGCGGTGGATAACAGCAGATTCTCATTTTCGATCAGTAGCCATTCTGGCCGCTCACGGAGAATCATCTCTGCGTTGTCGTGATGAATATGACGGTCGACACAAGAGATATCGCGGCTCATGGCCTGCGCCACCCAGGTATTGCGTAACATTTGTTGCACTGGCGAGGGTGTTTGCGCCAGAGGGCTGCTGCCCATCAGTACCTGGAATACCGACGGTAGACGAAATACTTCGCTCACCACCAGGCTTGCCACAACAATTGCCAGCATCCCTGGCATGATGATGTTGGGGTTTGCAGTCAGCTCCAGTAAAGCAACCAGTGCAGCCAACGGTGCGCGCAGGGTTGCCCCCATCATGGCGCACATTCCCAACATCGCGTAAAAACCGACTGACACCGGATACTCGGGTAGCCACCAGGCCGATAATTGTCCGAGGATGCCACCAAGAGCAGCACCGATGAATAAACTCGGCCCGATCAATCCCCCCGGAAAGCCCGTTGCTGCGGCCCATGCTGCCAGCAACAGTTTGCCAGCCAGTAAGGCAAACAAAGTGATCACCACTACCTTACCTGCCAGAGCATGGTTGACTGTGTCGTAGCCGATACTCATTAGCTGCGGCAGCCACAGGCTGGCGATTGCCGTGGTGCAGGTTAAGCCCCCCCATTTCACCCACAGAGGTAGATGGTTTAATTTCTGAAACAGTTTGATCGAGTTAATAAAGGCTGCAGCTGTAAGACCAGCCATCAAACCCAGTGCGAGAATGTAAGGAATTTCCAGCAGCGATTTCATATCGAAAGCGGGGACTACAAAGGCGGTTTCTGTACCGAACACTGCTTCACTCACAATCGCACCGGCAACCGAGGCCAGAATAATCGGAATAAATCCGCGGATACTGTATTCCAGCAGTACCACTTCCATGGCGAAGATAACACCTGCCATTGGAGTATTGAACGAGGCCGAAATAGCACTGGCAACGCCACAACCGGCAAGAATCCGCAGTCGATGATGAGCCTGGTGAAAATGTTGCCCGATCTGACTGGCAGTACCTGCACCCAAATGGACCGCTGGCCCTTCGCGGCCAACACTATGACCACTCAATAATGCAATAACGGCAGCGATCCATTGCAGTAACAGATTGGGTAGTGGCATATAACCCTGGTGCCGTTCCATCCGCAGCAATACGTGGCCAACACCAAGAGAACGTAACTCGGTTGATAGAGGTGTGAAGATAGCAATCAACAAACCACCGCCAGCCAGTAGCAGGGCAACACGCAGATAAGGCGCCAGCGCTTCGTAATCCTCTTCGCTGGTCATCGGCAGGAATTCCACCAGAGGCAGCTCGATAGCAAACCGGAATAAGGTAATAACGCCAGCACTGGCCAATCCCACCAATAATGACAGCAACGCCAGACCAATCTGGTTATTCGATAGGCTGATATGGGTCAACCAACGTTGTTGCAAAAGCTGTCTGATAGCGCTCACTGAGTTATCCGTTGCTCATAAGAATTTGATTCTGTTAAGTAATCCTGTGTTTGGCGGGTGCCGTTATTCGCCAGAATCAGTATTATAAGCTCCTTTTTCCATCGACGGCTGCCCCTGATCAACGCAATTACAGGAGCGTTGGTCGAACAAGGCCAAAAATGTGAGGTTTCACTGTGATTAAAGTCGGTATTGTTGGCGGCACGGGTTACACCGGTGTCGAGCTGCTCAGAATTCTGGTTAACCACCCGGGCGTTGAACTCAGCGTTATCACGTCCCGAAGCGAGGAAGGTATGCCGGTAGCGGACATGTTCCCGAATCTGCGTGGCCACACTGACTTGCGATTCTCTGTACCTAATGCCGAAACACTGGGTGCCTGTGATGTGGTGTTTTTCGCGACCCCGCATGGTGTTGCTCATGCGCTTGCCGAGGAGGTCTTGGATGCGGGGGCCAAAGTTATCGATCTGTCTGCCGATTTCCGTTTACAAGATGCCGTGGAGTGGGAAAAGTGGTACAACCAGCCGCATGGCGCTGTAAACCTGTTGCCAGAAGCAGTGTATGGTTTACCAGAAGTGAATCGTGAAGCGATCAAAGAGGCCCGCTTAATTGCTGTGCCGGGTTGTTATCCAACGTCTGTTCAGTTGGCATTGATTCCATTATTGGAAAAAGGCCTGTTGCCGAAACAAACCCTGATCGCCGATTGTAAGTCCGGTGTGAGTGGTGCTGGTCGTGGTGCGAAGGTAGGCTCGTTACTGTGCGAAAGCTCCGAATCAATGATGGCCTACGCTGTTGCGGGTCATCGTCACCTGCCAGAAATCAAGCAGGGCCTGTCTCGTGCTGCGGGTGATGAGGTTGCGCTGACGTTCGTTCCCCATCTGACACCCATGATTCGTGGAATTCATTCTACACTGTATGCGCAAGCGCCTGATTTAACAGAAGATTTACAAGCATTGTTTGAAGCACGTTACGCCGCTGAGCCATTTGTAGATGTGATGCCAGCGGGTAGTCATCCTGCGACGCGCAGTGTTAAAGGCAGCAATATGTGTCGATTGTCGATTCATTATAATCAGCAAAGCGGCCAGATAGTGGTGTTATCTGTGATCGACAATCTGGTAAAAGGTGCATCCGGTCAGGCGGTTCAGAATATGAACATCATGTTTGGCCTGGATGAAGATGCCGGTTTAAAGCAGGTTGCTCTGCTTCCGTGAGTAAGAACAGCAAAGAGAAAAATTAAAGGAACCCCAGATGGCAGTGGTAAAAGGTAGCCAACAGGAACAGCTGGTTATTCGTCATTACAAACCCGGGCAGCGCTTGCGACAGTGGTTATTTACTTTGCTGTTGCTGGTGGCGATTGGTGGTGGCGGCTATTTGGGTGGCGTCTTCGACAGCATGTCTTCGATTCAGCAACTGACGCTGGAGCGCGACTCTTTGCAGAATGAGCTGGTGGACGGTGAGCGAGAGATTTCCCGCCTCAGTCAGCGTGTCGGTGTGCTGGAAAAAGGTGGCGAAGTGGATCGCAAAGCCAATGAAGGTATTCGCCAGACGGTTAAAGAGCTGAAAGCTCAGATCTCCAATCTTGAAGAGGAGGTGTCATTCTACAAGGGCATTATGGCGCCGAGCAGCAAAGATAAAGGTCTGCGCATCAGTAAAATTACGATTCAACCTGCAGATTCGCCTGGCCAGTTTAAGTATTCCATTATGATGACTCAGGTGGCTGACAACAGCAGTTTTATAGCCGGACTTGCCGCTGTGAACTTCGTTGGTAATCAAGCTGGCGAAAAAGTAATACTGCCTCTTCGTGATCTCGATACCAAAGTCAGTGATCTGGGGGTGAAGTTCCGTTTCCGTTACTTCCAGGAAGTGACTGGCAGCCTGACCTTACCGCAGCAATTTTTACCTGAACAGGTTCAGGTGGTACTTCAGTCCACTGGTAGCAAAGCACAACGTGTAGAACAATCGATTGAATGGCCCGAAACAGGAGAGGCTTAATTAATGTTTAGCAGCAAAGACAAGGGTGCTAATACCCATTACGACACACTGATTTCGTCAAAAACTGAAATCGTAGGTGATGTGAAATTCACCGGTGGGCTGCATGTTGATGGCGTCATCAAAGGCAATTTGTTCGCTGAAGCCGGCAGCGGCGCAGTCGTGCGTGTCAGCGATAAAGGTCGTGTGGAAGGCCACATTTCAGCGCCGAACATCGTGATCAACGGCAAAGTCATAGGTGATGTGCATGCGGTTGATTATATCGAGCTGGCGCAGAAAGCTCAGGTATCTGGTGATGTGCACTACAAGGCTATGGAAATGGTTCTGGGTGCTCAGGTTAATGGCAAATTGAACCACCAGGCGAAAGGTACGCAGCCTAAGAAGGCGGTGGAAATCGCTAAAGAACAGTCTGGTGCTGAGGCGAAAGTTGACTGAAACACTGGGTAAAGTCGATAATTTCGACGTCTGAAACCAGCTCTGGAATGTATATGAGTGCCGTACAACAAGCCACACCCTTCGAGTTAAGTGCAGCTGCTGAAGGTAAAATCCGTGAGTTACTGCTGGAAGAGGCTGATGACGAGTTATGTCTGAGAGTATTCGTTACCGGTGGCGGTTGTTCAGGGTTCCAGTATGGTTTTACCTTTGATGATGAACGCGCAGACGATGACTTTGCCGTGGAATATGATGGTGTGCGGGTATTAGTTGATTCGCTCAGCTACGGATATCTGGTAGGCTCAGTGCTTGACTATAAGGAAGGCCTCGAAGGATCGCGCTTTACCGTGGATAATCCGGGTGCAACATCGACCTGTGGCTGCGGTTCGTCTTTCTCGATCTGATCATTTTTTGCGGAGTAATTTTATGCCTACGACCGGTTCTTCACTATTCAAAGCTACCGTTCGGGGCCTCTTGTTATTCTCTGTATGCGTTAGTGCACAAGCGCAGCTGAAGCCGATTATGGCTGAGGAAAAGCCTGGTCCGGTTGTACCGCGCAGTGAACTTCCTCAGGAGATGATTAAGTCTCCCAGCGTTGCCAATGCGGCACCGAAACAACAGATCCCTCAACGGCTGCAGGCACTGGTAAAGTTACACACCGCTGAAGAGCTGCGTTCCTTATTAACTCGGGCTGAGCAAATCGCTAATGGAGCAGATGAATACAGCACCAGAGACCCGATAGCATTGGTGCTGCATGGTGCAGAAATCGCCATCTTCAAACGCAGTAATTACCGCGACAACAAAGAGCTGGTTGATCTGGCCGCTCGTCTGGATGCTTTCAACGTGGTTGACCTGAAAGTCTGCCGCCGCTGGATGGGCGATAACAATCTCACGGAAGGTGACTTGCCTCCGTTTCTCGAAGCGGTGCCATTCGGCGGTGATGAGGTTCAGCGCTTAAATGGAGCCGGCTACGCATACTTCTGATGTGTGCCAACCGGTTATTTATTTTTACCGGTATTAAATCCCACAGTAGCAACGGATCGCTGCATCTGTATTTGGCGGTGGTGATGTTGCACAGATGTGGTGGCTGAAAATCAATACCGCCTTAAACCGGGATCATGCGGGATAAATACCACCAAGAATTCTTAAGTCGTCAGCTCCGGTAACCTGGGGTGCATTTCCTGGCAGGTGATTCAGCGTCTGGTGAGCTAACCAGGCAAATGCCATCGCTTCCAGCCAATCAGGATGGATACCAGCACTGGCAGTGCTGTGAATCCGATGATGAGGCAATGCGGCCTGAATGCGTTGCATCAGGTCAGGATTGTGAACGCCGCCACCACACACCAAAATCTCTCCGGCACAGTGGCCATACCTTTCAACCGCATTGGCAATGGCATCAACACTGTATTGTGACAGCGTTGCCAGTACATCGTGGGCGTCATAATTATTCAGTTGGTCGCCAAGTGCCTCTAAGTTAAATAACTCTCGTCCGGTACTTTTCGGTGGTGGTTGTTGTAGGTAGCTGCAGATTTCGTCTACGTTTTGCCACTTCGTCAGCAGCTCGGCAATCACCTTGCCTGTCGCCGCTCGTTCGCCGTTGCAGTCTTGAGATTCCTGCCATTGAAGACAGCACCATTCATCCATCAGTGCATTGCCCGGACCACAATCAAAGCCACTTAGCTGATCACCTAATACAGTGAGGTTGGCGATGCCACCGATATTCAGAACCATGCGCGGATCACCGGATGCTCCGAGGCAGGCTTGGTGGAAGGCCGGAACCAGAGGAGCACCCTGACCGCCAGCAGCAATATCACGGCGGCGGAAATCAGCGATGCAGCAAATACCGGTGTGTTCCGCAATCCAGCTAGGGTCGCCTACTTGCCAGCTGAAGCCATCGGCTAAACGACGGCTGCGCAATGCTTTATGGCGCAAGGTATGACCATGGCTGCCAATGGCGCTGACTGAGCTGGCGTCGACGTTGGCTTCAGTTAATAGCTGACGAACCGCCTTTACGCTGAGTTTAGCGATCTTGCGATCGAGTAATGCCAGCTCTTCGACACTGGCTTCAGTTGTGATTGCCAATTGACGCAATTGTTGCGAGAACGCCTGCTCGTATGCCAGACCACAGGCGTGAACCAGTTCGGGGGCTCTACCCGTTTCAAATCGAACCAGGGCCGCGTCCATCCCATCAGCGCTGGTGCCGGACATTAAACCGATAAATAAACTCATGAGTTATCCATCGCATCAACCAGTGATTGTGGGTTATGGCTATTGAGCCATTCAACCAGGCTGGATGCTTTCGTGAGAAAATCGGCTTTCTGTTTTTTCGAAATAGAACGTGCCTGCGGCAGCTTGATACGTAATGAATCACGATGAACACCGTCTACACGAAATTCGTAATGCAGATGCGGACCTGTTGCCAGACCGGTGCTGCCAACATAGCCGATGATCTTACCTTGTTTCACTTTCCGGCCTTTGCGAACACCGCGGCCGAATTTGCTCAGGTGCGCATATAACGTTTGATAGCGTGAGCCGTGTTGGATAATCACAACATTTCCGAAACCGCCTTTGCGACCAGCAAACGTTACCTTACCGTCCCCCGCTGCTTTGATTGGAGTGCCCCGTGCTGCGGCGTAATCGGTCCCGCGGTGAGCTCGAATCTTGTTTAAAACCGGGTGTTTGCGGCGTAAGTTAAAGCGTGAACTGATTCGGGCAAAGTCGATCGGGTTGCGCAGGAACTCCTTGCGCATACTGAGTCCAGTGGGCGTGTAGTAGTTGGCATTTCCTTTGGCATCTTCATAACGTACCGCCGTAATTTCGCGACCGCGGTTATGAAAGCGCGCAATCAGAATGTTGCCGTTGCCAATCTTCTCACCGTCGAGAAAAATTTCTTCGTAGATCAGACTGAAGCGGTCGCCCTGGCGGATATCCAGTGCAAAGTCGATGTCCCAGCCGAATATGCCAGCCAGTTCAATCAATATCTGCTCAGGTACACCCGCTCTGCCTCCGTCGAGAAAGAGCGAATTATCGATAGTGGCGCTGGCAAAGCGAGGGCGATAATCGGCGTTTCGTTCCCGCAATTCATATTGCAGTTTGCCTTCGGCATCGCGCACCAGACTATGGCGTGCCAGGGGAGAAAGGATGATTTCAAACTTCTGAATACGATGATCGCCAGACGTGACCCAGCGTAGGGTTTGATTCGGGTGTAAGCGGATCGCTTGCTTAGGGGCAGCTGCAGCAATTTCCAACACATCAACCGCACTGAGATTAAAACGATCAAACAACAACGACAGGTTCTCGCCGGCACGCACCTGAGCTTCCTGCCAATTTTCTTCTGGCGTTTGGGGTGGTTGTTCTTTTTCCGGGATTTCGACCACGATGCGGGTCTGCTGCAGGTTCTTTGGCGCGCTGGTTGGCCAGAAACTCACAATCATCAAGGTCAGGAATAAGCCCAGCGCCCCGGCAAGGTGGCTAACGGGAAAATACTGCAAGCGTCCGGGCAGAGCCATGTAACTGAATATCCTATCTTTATAAGGTAATGCCGGGGAAGTTTAACCAATGAAAGGCATTATGTCTTACTCCTTACAAACTTGATTTTGCACCTTGTTCAGGTATGTTCACCGTCCCTGAAAATTTGACACGATTCGAGAGTCCCATGACTGCTGCTCTGATTGAAGATTTAAAAGCCCGCGGCCTGTTAAATCAGGCAACCGCTGATGAAGAACTGGTAGAACATCTGCAACAAGGGTGTCGTACTTTGTATTGTGGCTTTGATCCAACTGCAGACAGTTTACACATCGGTTCTCTGGTGCCGCTGTTAACCCTGAAGCGTTTCCAGCAAGCCGGTCATAAGCCAATTGCGCTGGTCGGTGGTGCCACCGGTTTGATTGGAGATCCAAGTTTCAAGGCCGCTGAGCGTAAACTCAATGGCCCGGAAGTGGTTGCCGGTTGGGTAGAAAAGCTGAAGAAGCAGGTCAGTGCTTTTATCGAATTTAACGACGCAGAAAATGCAGCAGACGTGGTCAATAACCTGGACTGGGTTGGTAATCTGAATGTGCTCGACTTCCTGCGAGATGTCGGTAAGCATTTCTCTGTAAACAATATGATTCAGAAAGAATCGGTTAAGCAGCGTATTGAGCGCGAAGGTGCCGGCATCTCTTTTACTGAGTTTACTTATATGTTGCTGCAGTCGTACGACTTTGCTGAATTGGCCAATCGTGATGCCTGTACATTACAGATCGGTGGTTCAGATCAGTGGGGTAACATTGTCGGTGGTGTTGATCTGGCTCGCCGTATGTACGGTAAGCAGGTATTTGGTTTAACCCTGCCGCTGGTGACTAAGTCTGATGGCACCAAATTCGGTAAAACTGAAAGCGGTACTATTTGGCTGGATCCAACGAAAACTTCTCCGTATGCCTTCTATCAGTTCTGGATGAATACGGCCGACGCAGATGTATATAAGTTCCTGCGTTACTTCACTTTCCTGCCGGTTGAGAAGATTGAGGAAATCGAAGCGACTGATGCGGAAATCCAGGGTCGTAAAACCGCTCAGCCAGTATTGGCAGAAGAAGTAACCCGTCTGGTTCATGGTGATGATGCACTGGAGTCGGCTAAACGTATTACTCAGGCGTTGTTCTCTGGTGATCTTGCGGACTTATCTGAAGCCGAGTTGGAGCAGATTAAGCTGGACGGCTTGCCCTCAAGTGACTTGTCTTTAGACGGGTTGGCAGATACGCCAATGACCTCGCTGTTTACTGATTGCGGTATGGTAAAGGCTGGGCGCGAGGTAAAAGATGCGTTGGGTCGTAATGCTGTTTTGGTCAACAATGAAGCCAAGGGGATGGAAGACAACATGAACTGTGCCGATGTGTTCGCAGCTGGCAAAGCTCTGTTTGGTCGCTTCTTCTTGGTGAAGTTAGGTAAGAAGAAATACCACCTTTTCGAAATTCAAAAATAATTGAATAAAGGTGTTGACGGTGCATTTGATATCTCTATAATGCGCCGCTCCTGAGTTGAGACGCCGCTGTAAAGCGACTGAAAAACTTAAGGAAAACAAGGGGTTGACTCAGTGATTTATCACTATATAATTCGCCCCGCTCTGAACGATGCGGCAGTAGCCGGAAAGGTCAGAAAGAAAGTGGTTGACATTAAGATTTAGATCTTTAAAATGCGCAGCCCGCTTCGAGAGAAACGCGAAGCGAAGTTCTTTAACAAAGTATTTAGACAATTCGTGTGGGTACTTACTGAGGTGTTGTGGAGACACGCTGATTTTGCTCTTTCGAGTGAGTCGGCACACAAAATTTCAAGTAAGAACTC